>JANOOV010000304.1:0-17953 GCA_031421535.1 Gammaproteobacteria bacterium | reverse complement strand
AACACCTCCCACTTTGAGGCCGGATATATGGCAGCAACCTGTTCCATGTCATTTAACACACACGGCCTTGCAATGCGGGAGGAGACCATATATGCGCCGCGCACACGAACAACGGTTACTTCTGGGTGGGTTTTCGCGCTTCTAGCGGACGTAGCAAATTGTCAGGTAACCGCTGCGCGGCAACCTGACCTACAAATAGACATGTCGCACAAACAGCGTGTAGCTACGCGACCGTTTTTAGCGGCGCGCTATAGAGGCTCAACAAGGCGCGCTTGCTGTCTGCAAGCGCCACGGCTTGATGCATATTTTGTTGCAGGAAATCAGTCAACCTGGGTTGCGCTGCAATCGCGGCGTCGAGCTCCGGGTTAATGCCGCGCGTATAGGCGCCGACGTTGATCAAATCGCGATTTTGCTGGTATAGCGAGTACTGCGCCTTGAAGGTGCGTGCGGCGCGCAGTTGGTCGTCGTCAACGATTTCGGTCATCACGCGGCTGATGGAAGTTTCCACGTCAACCGCAGGGTACAACCCGCTCTCGGCCAGTTGGCGTGACAACACGATATGTCCGTCGAGAATGGCGCGCGCGGCATCGGCGATCGGATCCTGCTGATCGTCGCCTTCCACCAGCACGGTGTAAAACGCGGTAATCGAGCCCTTGCCGGCGGCGCCGTTGCCGGCGCGTTCGACCAGCTGCGGAATTTTTGCAAACACCGACGGCGGATAACCTTTGGTCGCAGGGGGCTCGCCGATGGCGAGCGCGATTTCGCGTTGCGCCTGCGCAAAACGCGTCAGTGAATCCATCAGCAACAACACGTGCTTGCCCTGGTCCCGATAATATTCGGCAATGGTCGTGGCCATCGCCGCGCCGTGCAAGCGCATGACCGGCGGGCTGTCGGCGGGCGCGGCGACCACCACCGCGCGCGCCATGCCTGGGGCGCCCAGAATGTTGTCGATGAATTCTTTTACTTCGCGACCGCGCTCGCCGATCAAACCCACCACCACCACGTCGGCGTTGGTGAACTTGGTCATCATGCCCAGCAATACGCTTTTGCCCACGCCGCTCCCGGCAAACAGCCCGAGCCGTTGACCGCGGCCGACCGACAGTAAACTGTTGATGGAACGCACACCGACATCCAACGGCGTGCGGATCGGATCGCGTTCCAAAGGATTCACCGCGTGGCCGTTTAATGGCAGGCGCGCATCGGCGTTGATGCGTCCCTTGCCGTCCAGCGGCCGACCGGAGCCGTCGATGATCCGCCCGAGCAGATCCGGGCCCACCTTGGCTTCGTAGGCGCGTCCGGTGGGAATGACGCGCGCGTTCGGCACCAGTCCGCGAATCTCGCCGGTCGGCATCAAATAGAGCCGCTCGCCCGAGAAGCCCACCACCTCGGCTTCGATATGCACGTTTCCAGGGGCCAGGATGTTACATAATTCACCGATCGCCGCCTGACAACCCGACGCTTCCAGCGTCAAGCCCACCATGCGCGTCAACCGGCCTTCGACCGTCAGACGCGCAGGCGATAACTGCTCCCGGCATTGGCGGATGCGTTGCGCCCACAATGCGTTGCGCTGTGGCTCAGGAATGCTGGCGATCTTCTTCACGCTCACCTCCCAGTGCCTGCGTGATGATCGCGGTCAGGCGGCTTTCCACCGTGGCGTCAATACGTGAGTTTTCGGTCACAACCCGACAATCGCCGCGCGTCAACGCCGGGTCGTCAATCAGCTTCCAGCGTTCGTGTTCGCCGGACAGCGAAAACGTCGAACGGATAAACGCCGCGTCTTCGGGATGCAGAAAAATCTGCGGATGCCGCGTCGCCACCGGCAAGGCGGCAACCGCCTCACGCACCACCGCGACGATTTCGCCGGGATCAAGCTTCAGTTCGCGGCGGATAATCTGCCGCGCCAGCGCGACCGCGAGGCTGGCAAGCTCGGACTCCACCTGCCCATCCAACTGCTCAAACGGAGTGCCGAGCACGTGCAGCAACTGATCCAGTTGCTGCATTTTTCTTTGCAGTTCTTGGGTTTTTTGCGCGGTTTCCTGGTGCGCCTTGTCGATGCCGTCTTTATAACCCTGGGTAAAGCCTTGCTCGAACGCTTCCTTGTGCGCCTGTTCCTGGATATTCGACAACTGATCCGCCGTGACCCGCCCCTGCGTCAATTTGTGCTGCGCCGTGCCGGACAGTTTTTCGTCAACACGCGGCATATCCCAACGACGAAATTCTTCAGTGCCTTCAGGAATAACTTTAATTGTCACAACCCAATCCCCGAGAAAAAACCCCGCTATACAAAGTCGTCTCCGCCCTTGCCCGAAAGCGTCAGATCGCCTGCCTCAGCCATGCGGCGCGCGATGGCCAGGATTTCTTTTTGCGCCGCCTGCACTTCACTCAGGCGCACCGGTCCTTTGGCTTCCAGATCCTCGCGCAACATTTCACCGGCTCGCTTGGACATGTTGCCGAAGAATTTTTCCCTGAGGGTGTCGTCGGCCCCCTTGAGCGCGATGATCAGCGACTCCGACGACACTTCCCGTAACAGGGTTTGAATACTGCGGTCATCGACATTGCCGAGGTTATCGAACACAAACATCAAGTCCTGGATCTTCTGGCCGAGCTCCGCATCGACCTCCTTGATGTTGTCCATGATGGACGACTCCACCGACGTGTCGACGAAGTTGAGAATATTTGCCGCTGATTTCAGACCACCGACACTGGATGACTTCACGTTGTTCTGACCGGTGAATTGTTTTTCCATGATCGCATTGAGCTCCTGCAACGCAGCCGGTGGAATGCCGTCCAGCGATGCGATGCGCATGGTGATGTCGATGCGCAGCCGCTCCGGCAAAATCGACAACACTTCGGCCGCTTGCTCCGCATCGAGGTAAGCAAGAATGATGGAAATAATTTGCGGATGTTCCAGCCGCACCAGCTCGGCAACGGCGCGCGGATCCATCCACTTAAGCGTTTCCAGCCCTTTGGAATTACCACCGAGAAGAATGCGGTCGATGATGGTACGCGCCTTGTCTTCGCCCAGCGCGGAGGTAAGCATTTTGCGTATGTATTCGTCGGTACCCAAACCGATGTTGGTGTGTTTTTCGACGGTTGCACCAAACTCCAGAATGACGGCGTCAACCTGATCCTTGGTGACGTTTTTTAACTCAGTCATGGCCACGCCGATTTTTTGCACCTCTTTCGGGTCCATATGCTTCAGGATCTGCGCGGCAGTTTCTTCGCCCAGCGCCAGCATCAAAATTGCGGCGCGATCCGAACCCGTCACCTTGAGCGGCGCGTTAGCCATCGGTCGCGACCCAACCCTTCACAACCTGAGCCACCAACTTGGGATCCTGCTTTGCCACATCTTTCACGTGCGTCATGTTGATTGCGCCGGGCGATGTCAAATGCGCCGCCTGCTGCTGCGGCAGACTCATTTGCTCCGCCATAGGTGCCTGCGCGGCCGCCACCTGCACCATCGCCCGGTGGTCGCGAATACCTTTGGCAATTTGACCAAGAATGCGCAGCACGCCGATAACCAGTATCAACACCAGCAACGCTCCGAAACCTTGTTTCACCTTGTCCCAGAAATCCGGGCGCTTCCACAATGCCACCTCCGGCAGGGCTTCCGGCGGCGGCGGTACCGAGAACGCGGTGCTGATCACGCGCACGCTGTCGCCGCGTTTTGCACTATAGCCGACCGCTTCCTTGACCAACGCGGTAAAGCGCTCGATGTCTTCCGGCGAATACGGTGTACGGATCAACGCACCGGCATCGCCCGGCGTCACTTTGTCGTCGAGCACCACGGCCACCGTAAGTCGCTTGACGATACCCGCGCCCATTCGCGTGTGACTGATAGTGCGATCCAGCTCGTAATTTTTCACGGTACGCTGTTTGGAATTCACCGCCGCAGGCAACGTCGGCTCTTTCGCTGCGGCCGCCGGATTTTTTGCGCCCGGCGACGCTTGCCTGGGTTCTTTCTCCGGCACTTGCGCGCTACCGGGCGGCTGGTTCGACAACGCGCCGGGCACACCGCCTTCGGTGCCGTTGGTCATGCGTTCCTGCACGATCTGTTCGCTACGCACCACCGGTGTTTCAGGGTTAAACGTTTCCTCGGTGATTTCGTTGCTGCTGAAGTCAAGCTCGGTCGCCACTTGTGCGTGCACGGCCTCCTTGCCGACAATCGGCGCGAGCAATTCCTCGATCCGTTGTGCGTAGGATTTTTCCAGTTTTTGCGTGTATTCAAACTGCGCGGCACTGGCGGCGAAGTCGCCATTGCCCGACCTTGAAGTCAGTAACCGGCCACGTTGATCGACAATGGTGACCTGACGGGTATCGAGATCCGGAATACCCGACGACACCAGATGCATGATGGCCGACACCTGTTCTTCTTCCAGGCTGCGGCCATTGGATAAATTCAGGATCACCGACGCGCTGGGCTTTTGTTTGTCGCGCAAAAACACCGAGCGCTTTGGAATCGCCAGATGCACGCGCGCACTTTCCACATTGGTTAATGTCGAGATCGAACGCGATAACTCCACTTCGAGCGAACGTTGATAGCGCGCGGTCTCCATGAACTGGCTGACACCAAACCCCTGGCTGTCATTCAGGCTCTCAAAACCCACTGCGCTGCCCTTGGGCAAACCCTGCGCGGCAAGCTTGATACGCAAATCGTGAATTTTGTCGGTCGGCACCAGCACCGTGCCCTGTCCACCGAGCTGATAAGGCACATGGGCCTTGTCCAGGGCGTCGATCACCCCGGCCGAATCTTTTTCGGTCAGCCCGCTGTAGAGCAGCGAAAAATTCGGCTGCTGCGCCCACATCACTACGGCCACCGCCGCCGCAATCGTCGCGGCAAGTCCGACCATGAAACCGAACTGCCGCAATATCGGCAATTGGCTGATACCGGCAATGTTAGTGCCCGCATTTTGTATCGTACTGGCCATTATTTATTACTCCGGGTTACGACATTAAATCTGCATCGCCATCACTTCCTGGTACGCGCTCACCAGCTTGTTGCGCACCTGCAACATGGCCTGAAACGAGACCGATGCTTTTTGCTTCGCCATCATGACTTCCTCCAGATTGACCTGCGGGTCGCCGCTGTCAATACGTGCTGCCATCTGCCCGGCGCTCTGCTGGGTTTCATTTACCGCGTCCAGTGACTGCTTGAGCATGGCGGCGAAATCAACGCGCTGCCCGGCATCGACGGCTTCCGGCGCGCGGCCTTCAGCGACGGCGGCCGTGGCCCGCAAGCGGTTGAGTAACTGGGTCATATCGACTGAGTTAATTGAGTTCATCACGTCACCTCTAGTTTGTAGGCTGGGTTGCGCAGCTACCCGGCATTCCTGGTTAGCCAATGCGTTTCACATCAATCTGTAAATTGTCAGGTAACCGCTGCGCGGCAACCTGACCTACCAAGATTTTTTCGTTTATGCGTTAAACAAACCCTGTTCACGCAGCCGTGCCATTTTGTAACGCAACGTGCGTTCACTCACGCCGAGTTTACTGGCCGCTGCTTTTCGATTTCCGAAACTGTCACGCAGCGCATCCGTGATGATCTGCGCCTCGTGTTGGCGTACATCCGTAGTCAGCGTGGTCTTGTCGGCGGTATTTGCAATTTTTGCCGATAGCTCACCGGGGATCGCCGCAACCGCTTCAAAGCGAACGTCTTGAGCTTCGATGGTTACGCCTGCCTGAAAAATCAATGCACGCTGCATCACATTGTCAAGCTCGCGTACGTTGCCCGGCCACGAGTGGGTGAGCAATTTTTCGCAGGCGCTTTGCGAAAGCGCCGGAACCTGACGCTGATAGGCGCGTGCGCTGCGTTCGAGTAATTTTTTGGCGATGGGGACAATGTCTTGCGCGCGTTCACGCAAGGACGGCAATTCAATCGGAAATACATTCAGGCGGTAATACAAATCTTCGCGGAAGCGGCCCGTCGCTACCTGCTCGCGCATGATGCGATTGGACGTGGCCAGCACCCGCACGTCGAGCGGGATCATTTTTCCGCCGCCCAGGCGTTCAACCTCGCGCTCTTGCAACACGCGCAACAGCTTGGCTTGCAGCGACAAGTCCATTTCGCTGATTTCATCCAGCAAAATGGTGCCGCCTTCGGCTTGCTCGAATTTTCCCGGACAGGTTTTATACGCGCCGGTGAACGCACCTTTTTCGTAACCAAACAACGTGGCTTCCAGCATGTTCTCGGGAATGGCGGCGCAATTGATCGCCACGAACGGGCGCGCGGCGCGACGCGACTGGTTGTGAATAAACCGCGCCAGCACTTCTTTGCCGACGCCGCTTTCGCCGGTAATCATCACCGTGGCATCGCTGTCGGCGACGCGCGTCGCCAGGATTTGCACGTCGCGGCTGCGCGGATCGGCGGCGATAAAATCGGCGCTGGCAGCACATTGCTCGGTGACAATTTGTTGCACCAGACTGATCAGCGTTTCCGCTTCAATCGGCTTGACCAGATAATCCACGGCGCCTTCACGCATCGCCTGCACGGCTTTTTGTACCGTGCCGTAGGCCGTCATCAACAGCACCGGCAGGTCGGGGTGTTTGGTCTTGATATTTTTCAGCAGCGCGTGGCCATCCATCGCATGCATCTGCACGTCGCTGAGCACCAGCGAATACGGCTGCCGATCCAGGCGCTCCAGTGCACTGAGCGCATCACGCGCACCGTCGGCGGTGTAACCGGCGATGTTGAGCGTCGCGCACAGCGCGTCGCGCAAATCGCTATCGTCTTCGACGACCAATATCGCGGCATGACTCATAACGACCTCGCGTTCTCGGGATTGGGAAACGTCGGCAATCGCAGTGTGAAGGTGCTGCCATGACCGGGGTGCGACACAAACGTCAGCGTGCCGTGATGCGCTTTAGCGATAGCCTCGACCACCGCCACGCCCAGACCGTTGCCGTGGTCACGCGTGGTGAAAAACCATTCACCCAGACGCGCCTGAATTTCGCTCGACATGCCGCAACCGGTATCCACCACGTGGATATCAACCCAACCCGGCTCTGCTGTTTGTGCACGCACGGTGACGGTGCCTTCGTGCGCAATACTCTGCACCGCGTTGCTGATCAGATTTTGCAGCGCGCTGATGAGCACGTCACGTTGGGCGCGCAGCATGACTTTTTCAGATACATCGATAATTTCCAGGCGAATGCGTGGTGCCGGAACATGCGGTCGGGCGAATTCTTCAATGTTGTGCAGCAAATCAGCAACACTGAGCGGTGCGCCGCCGTCGTGATCCGCACGCACCAGCAGCAACATGTCGCGCACCAGCGTTTCGAGATGGCGCAAACGCCCGAGGGCTTTTTCAGCCAGCGGAATACGCTCAGCGTGGTTCAAGTCGGGGCGTTTGAGCATGCCCAGGTAGAGCACGGCGGCAGACAGTGGTGTGCGCAGTTGATGCGCGAGACCTGCGGCCATTTCACCCAACGCGGATAAACGTTCGAACTGGCTTAATTTGTCTTGCAGGGTGCGCGCACGGGTGACGTCGGTTAATGACACGACCTGCCCCGGTTCGTCACCCAGTGGCGTGGTGGCGAGATTGACGCGGCGACCGTCACGCAGCGAAACATCATGGCCGTCGTCCGCCTGCGGTGCAAAGGCGCGCGCGATGATATCGCGCCAAGCCTGCCCAAAAAGCGGTGCGCCAAGCAGATCAACGGCGGCCGGATTGCATTCCTGAACCACACCCGCGCCATCCAGCACAACCACGCCGGCGGGAAGTGCGTTCAATACCACGCGCAGTTGCTTCGTGGTATGCAACGCGTGTTGCGTCTGCACGCTATCCAGAATCTGGTAGCTGTCGATCAGTTGTTGCGACAACCGATTGAAAGACACAAACGCTTGTTGCAGTTCGTGAGTATTTTGTACTCTGGGCAGCGGCATAGACCGGTGACAACTCCTCGAATTCGTCATGCGCGTGACACGCATCGAACTCAGAGCAAAGTCTGTGCCGGGTATTGGAAGCTTAGTTAAACCAGTGGGTTAAACACCGGGAAAAAGTACGTGGTCAAATTCCCGTCAGACCGTCGTAACGGTGAATGCCGTGTTTGCGCAGCTTTTCAACCAAAGTCGTGCGCCGCATGTTCAGGCGTTTGGCGGCATGCGCAACCACACCACCGGCCTCGTCCAGCGCCTGCTTGATCAGCGAGATTTCCAGACTGTTGAGATGCTCTTTTAGATCAATTCCTTCGCGCGGTAAACGTGGCTCGTCGTTCAGTTCCATGCTGCGCGCCATCGACGGTTCGTCCTCAGTCGCAACCGGAATATGCGCTTCCATGCCTGCTTCCAGCCGCACCTGAAATTTTTCAGGCATGTCTTTCATGTCGATGACGCCGTACGGAAACATGATCACCAGACGTTCAATCAGATTGGACAACTCCCGCACATTGCCCGGCCAACGGTATTGGCACAAACCCATGACCGCCGCTGGCGTAAACCGTACACTGCCCTGTTTTTCGTTCTCCATGCGGGTGATCAATTCGTTCACCAACAGCGGAATGTCTTCGGCGCGCTCGCGCAACGGTGGCATTTCGATGGGAAACACATTGAGCCGGTAATACAAATCCTCGCGGAATTTTCCTTCCTTGATGAATTGTTCGAGGTTGCGATGCGTGGCGGCGATGACGCGCACGTCGGTAGTCACGGTTTTATTGCTGCCCACGCGTTCGAAGCTGCGCTCCTGCAACACACGCAACAATTTCACCTGCATCGGCATGCTCATGTCGCCGATTTCGTCGAGAAATAATGTACCGCCGTCGGCGAGTTCGAAGCGCCCCTGCCGCGCACTGATCGCCCCGGTGAAGGCGCCTTTCTCGTGGCCGAACAGTTCGCTTTCCAGCAATTCACCCGGAATCGCGCCGCAATTCACCGGCACAAACGGTTTGTTGCGCCGATTGGAGTGGTAATGCAGGTTGCGCGCAACAACTTCTTTGCCGGTGCCGGACTCGCCCAGAATCAGCACCGTGGCATCCGAGTTTGCGACCTGCTCCATCAAATGACGCACGCGTCGCACCGCGCGGCTGTTGCCGACTAAACTGCGAAACAACTCCACATTGCGCGCGCCCCCCGGTTTCTGTCTTGAAATCCGGAAAATTTGCGCTTGATGTAACGCATCGGTGACCTGACCGTATTTCAGCGGCATGTCGAGAATGCGAAAGCTGGCGGCCACGGTTTCAGGCGAGAGTCGTTCACGGGTTTTTTCGTCGGCCAACGCAAGCACTGGCACTTTGGCGTCCCAGGCGTGTAATTCGTGCAGCAATTTGATTTGTTCCGGATCGCCGTCGCGCAGATCCACCAGCACCACGTCGATGGGTCGCTTTTCGGTCGCGATCTGCTGGCGCCACTGCTGTGAGTCCAAAAATAACAATGAGGTGAAATCGATAAATTCCAGAATCGCTGTAATCTTCTGGCGATACTGTAGATTACTTTCGATAACACAAACCGTCGCCGCTTCAGGCATTCCGGACTCCTTCGAATCGAGGCATTAAGTTTCTAAAGCTGCTGTGGGTCGTTGTTGTTATTGGCGAGCGCCCCACCCGATGAAACGCGACCGATAATAATGTCAAAGAACAATCGCGGACTTAAGTTAAGCACCGATATAGCAGAATGTCAAAAACCCGGCACAACTAAAAGCTCGCCGATGATTCCGGTCTACGGACGGGTGAAACGTTGAGGGAGCAGACGCAGGAACGCGTAGAGAATTAACAGGACAACCATCGGCCAGATCAACAACACACCCCCCCCGCCGCCGCCTTTCGCCGGGGGGGCAGTAGTGGAACACAATGCCGCTGTGGCGGCATTCATGTCGCGCACAAACACGTCGCTCGCTCCATTAGCGTCGGTCACACAACCCAGGTTGGTGGCAAAAGACGCAAATGCAGCGATCATCCCATCCGCCGACAGGGCCAGCGATTTGCTGCTGCCGTTGGCGCCAGTTCCGTAATTATTACTGCTGACGCGCACGGTCTGCTGAAGACTCAGATCACGACGATAGATCACCAGCGGAATCGTAGGGCCACCCCCACCTCCACCCCCGGTGGCGGCAGTGATCGCGTCGAACGCTACGGCAGAGGCCAACTGCGCTGCCGTTAATACTGCGGATTCTGTTGCAAAACTGACGTAACGCCCATCTCCGGAAATCACCGGGTTGATACTTGAGCTGCCTGATTGTGCTCCGGCATTCGACACACTCGCGCGCACCGTGGTGCCTGCAATACGATCACGCACGAACACGTCGGCGCTTGAATTGGTATCGCCGCTCACCAGATTGGTAGCCGCTGAAACGAATGCGACATAACGGCCATCCTCCGACAACGAGGTGAAGATACTCTCGCCGTCGCCTTGCTGGCCGCCGTTCGCGACACTCACCCGTTCAGTGAGGCCGGTTTGAGTGTTGTACACAAAGATGTCTTGCAGACCATTGGTATCGCCAGACACCAGCGTCGCGTCGAAGGATGAATACGCCACGTACTGGCCATTACGCGAAATCGCCGGAAAGTTGCTGTTGCTGTTGATCGCCGCCGCCCCGCTCGGACTGATGCGCGTCGTGGCGCCATTGCTTTCGTCGAACACGCTATTCTGGTCTGGATCCCGATCATGCAAAAACACATCGGTGACGGCATTGGTGTCGCCGCTGACCAAGTTGGTCGCGGCGGACATAAACACAACGAAGCGACCATCCCCGGAAATGACCGGATTCAGGCAATTGTTGTTGGCTGCTACACCGTTAGCGCCGACGGAAACACGCACCGTGGTTGCGGTGATGCGATCATGGACGAAGATATCCTGCGCGTTGTTCGTGTCGTTCGCCACCAGATTGGTTGCCTGGGACTCAAAGGCCACGTAGCGGCCATCTTGCGAGATGGCCGACAATGAGCTCCCAAAATTACTTTGCGCGCCGTTGATACCGACACTTACGCGCGTCACGGAATTGGTGCGCAGGTCGTGCAAAAAAATATCGCCTTGATTATTGGTATCACCCGGCACCAGATCGCTGGCCGAAGACTGATACGCAACAAAACGTCCATCGGCTGAGATCGCCGGGCGATCACTGGCGACATTCGCCGCCTGCCCCTGTGTATTAACGCTCAGCATGGCGGTCGACTCCGCCCCAGCGGGCATAACAAACAGCACGCCGACGACCAACACCGATAAACGAACCCATCCCGTTTGCATACCTGTACCTTGAACGCGCCTTCCACACATCATAAAAAATCGACGTGTAAAATATCGGAACACGTCCGCAAACCCATGAGGCGAACACGGCATGACCAAGGCAATTTTCATGTGCGGTGTGGACTGCGGCACAGTTCACGCCCGGATTGCGCAGAAATCCGTTTGGTGTTTCAGTGAAGCACCCAAATCCGGAGGTGAAGCATGCAAGCGCGTAATAGGGTGATGTGGCTGTGTGGAACGTTCGTTCTGTTCAGTGTCACAGGATGCGCACCAAAAAACGTGCAGACCTACCCCGGTGCGAAACTTCCGAAAGACGAAATCGCAATTCTGACCGCGCAGCGCAGCACGGATGCAAATGTCGCGATCCGGCGCGTCAATGGCGTGGATACCTTGCGTGACCGCTCGCCGCAGATCGAAATGCTGCCGGGCAACCAAGTCTTGCGTGTAGAAGTTTCCAAACTTGGCGGCAGCAGCGATGCGTACGCCGACACCCGCAGTATCAAGACCCTTAGTTTTGAAGCGCTCGCTGGCCGCGCCTACAGCGTGCACGGAAAATTCGTCGATGGCATCGGCCAGGTGTGGATCATGGATGATCGCAACGCGATGGTGCCAACGGTTACCACTGCGACCGAGCGGTGACGTGGGATTATTGCAAAATATTGACCGCCCTCAAGGCGACGCGCGCCACCAGCACAACTCGAGACTAATTTGAGATTACAGAACAAGCCATCTAATGAGGGGTCATATGTTTTCCAAAACAAAAATTGTAATTCGCATCGCGCAACTTGTGAGTTTAGGCGCACTAATAATGCTGACGGCCTGTGGACAAACTTTCAGCGAGAGCGAATATCTGCTGCGGGCGCATGCACTAAAGTCTCAGGGCGATATCAACGCCGCCATCATCGAAACGAAGAACGCGCTGCAACAAAATCCCAAGAACGGGGAAGCGCGGCTATTGTTGTCATCGTTGTATAACGATCAAGGCGATGGTGCGGCCGCAGAAGCGGATTTAATGCGCGCCAGGGAAATGGGGATTGCTGCGGATAAGCTCGCACCCCAACAGGCCCGCGCACTTTTTTTACAACAGCAGTATCGGAAAATCATCGACACCATTTCAGTACCCGAAACGCTCGATCCCAAAACACGCGCGGAACTATTGGCCACTCGGGCTGAAGCACGACTGATACTGGGTGAGCTGGACGCCGCAACACCTGATATCGAGCAGGCACTCAAGGCGAATGCGAATTCATCTGCCGCGTTGATTGCAGCCGCACGCCAGCATCGCCTTAAAGGTGATCATGACCTCGCCCTTGGTTTCGAAAATAAAGCGCAAGAAATCGCCCCACATGATCCGGAAGTCTGGCTCTATAAGGGTGAGTCCGCGATGACCCGCCGACTCTTTGCGGATGCGCAGCAAGCCTACAACCAGGCTTTAAATCTTCCCGGAAGCACCGTATCACGGGCACGAAACTTTGTGATTCAAATGGGCTTAGCCTCAAGTTTACTGGCGCAAAACAAGGATGATGACGCGTTGCCGTATATCAACACCCTGTTGGCGGGCAACCCGAAACACCCGCTTGCCAACTACTTGCGTGGCCTGCTGGCTTACAGAAAAAGTGATTACAAAGCAGCGGTTGGTTTTTTAGAGATCAGCGTTGCCCAAAAATCTTCAGCCCACAACGCGCTCGCCTTGCTGGGGGCTGCGAATTTCGCCTTGAGTAATTTCCAGCAGGCAGAAGATTTTCTCAGCAGACATCTTGCCCAACGACCTCAAGACGATTACGTACGTAAACTACTTGCCGCAACGCAAATCAAGCTTAATCAACCGGAGCAAGCCGTCAAAACTCTGGGTGATATAAAAATGACAAGCCATGACACCGCGCAAATTTTAGCAACGCTGGGCACTGCGGCAAGCATGATGAGCGACCCGCATACAAGCCGCGCGGTACTCAGGAAAGCAGTCAAGACGGCACCCGATAATTCATTTCTGCACGCCAAGCTCGCCGAGTCGTATTTTCGGGAAGGTAACTATGAACACACATTGCGGGAATTAGAAAAATCCACGACAAATCGGGAATCTTCCTTGCAAAACAGAATGCTCATGGTACTCACTCATCTGCGCAAGCACGACCATCGGGCCGCACTTGATCTGACGCAAAAACTGCTGAATGAGCACCCCAAGGAAGCCGTGGTATATAACCTTTTAGGCGGCGTGCGTTTAGCAAGCAAAGATAGCAAGTTAGCTCGTCAGGAATTCCAGCGTTCACTCGAACTCAATAAGGAGTTTTATCCGGCAATGATCAACCTGGGCCAACTCGATCTCGCCGAAGGTAAACCAAGTGACGCAATAACGTGGTTTCAAAAGGTGCTGGAAAAAAATAAAAACCATGCGCAGGCCTTGATGGGCATGGCGCATGCGGAAGCTAAGCAAGGCCAGGTATCCGCATCAATTGAATGGCTGGAGCAAGCTCGACAAGCCGATGTCGGCGCGGTTCAGCCGCGCATGATTCTGGCACGGGCGGCGCTTGCGCGCGGCGACACAAACGTTGCTACGGAACTTGCCCAGGAAATTGTCAATACTAGCCCAAACAGCACCATCGGACTGTCATTGTCCGGCGAGATACAAATGCAACTCGGCAATTACACCCGTGCCGAATCCTATTTTTCCAAATCAGTCAAAATTCAACCCAGGTCAGCCAATGCCCAGTTTCAATTGGGACAGGCGCAAAACGCTCTGAACAATACTTCTCAAGCACGCAGCAGCTACCAGGAGTCACTAAAAACCGAACCGAATTTCCTCCCGGCGATCCTGGCGCTCGCCACTTTGGAAGTGCGCACGGGTAACACGGATGCCGCAATGCGATTAGCCGATTCCATAATCAAACGCGAACCGAATGCAGCGGCGGGCTATGTATTGCGGGGTGATCTCATGATGACCCTGAAGAACTACAGCACGGCGGCGACGGCGTATAACATGGCGGCGCAGCGCAAACCCTCAGCAGTGCTGGCAATCAAACAATACCAAGCATTAGCGGGCAATAAGGCACCCTTTGATAAAATGGTCGAGCCATTGCGCAGTTGGTTGAGCGCGAATCCAACAGACGAAGCGGTGCTACTCGCCTGGGCCGATGCGCACGTCACCGCCAAGCGCAGCAAAGAAGCCGTGGAAATTTATCAACGCATCCTGCAAACGAACCCGAACCACATCATTGCGTTAAATAATCTGGCCATCGCCTACCAGACTTCCAACGATCCGCGCGCCGCGCCAACCGCTGAACAAGCCTATCGGTTAGATAGCAAGAATCCGCAACTTGCAGATACTCTTGGATGGATACTGGTACAGCAAAACGACCCGCTACGCGGCAAACCGTTTCTGGAACAGTCAGCGCATGATCTGCCCAATGATGCCGTCGTCGGCTACCACCTCGCGGTTGCCAAGAGTAAAACCGGTGATGCTGCTGGTGCACGCGAACTACTAGCAAAAATCCTGATCCAGAAAACGTCATTTGACGAACGATCAGAAGCTGAAGCCCTCGCCAAACAGTTGCAATGAGTGGGCTCGTCGAGCCCCTACCTACGTCTACGTCGCGCATTACATGAAAATGAGCAGATGAAAATCATGTCGATTTTTTTTACGCATCACTCTGTCTCGGGGATATCTGAGCATCATCTGCTTGGCGATGTATCAACGTTAACCTTTTATAAAAATTGATATTTTAATTTCCCCTCAGATCGTTGGTACAAGACATGCTTATACCGCATGTGCATTAACTTTTGGACTATCAATAAGGCAACTGGAGGGTTTTATCATGAAGAGCGTTCACTTAACGAAACCGCTGAAAAAACTGGCAATCACCAGTGCATTGGTGCTTGGTTTATCCTCCAATGCAATGGCGGGAAACATCATAATCACCGGTCATGACACGGATGATCATAATGCTGCTAACTACATGAACTGGGGTCTGACGTATCTGATGACAGGGAACGGCTCCACTGTTCCGTTGGCTCCCACCGCTAAAATTGGGTACATCGGGAATTCTTCAGCAAACCTGAGCACCTACTTAGGAAACTACAACAACTTCTCGTTCTACGATCTGGACAACGCCAGTTGGACCAATGCCTTCACGGAAAGCAACGATGTACTCGTCATCGGCTCTGGGTTTGATTTCATAAGCGCTGCGGGATCGGCGACGATGAACACTGCCGCTGCCCAGTTTGCAACCTACTTTAATGCCGGCGGCAACCTGTTTGTGAATACCGAGCAAGGCCTGGGCGCAAGCTTTTACGGTTTCATTCCCGGTTTCGGCTCAACCACCAACGCGCCACTCCCCGGCTGTATCTCCGGCGCACCCGCTTGCATGCAGGCCACAGCGGCTGGCGCGGCGGTCGGCATGACCAACGGGCTAATTATTGAGGCGAATATCACCCATACCCGCTTCCCCGCCTTGGACCCTGCATTTACGGCGCTGGAATTTTACAACAACAATGGGGCCGGTCCATTTGATGCCATCACCATCGGCTTGATTGGTGGCACTATCGGTGGCGGTGGATTTCAAGTCCCCGAACCCGCTACCTTGGCGTTGATGGGTTTGGGCTTGGCAGGCCTTGGTTTTGCCCGCCGTCGCAAGACAGCCGCAGCCTAAGCACTTCTCTAAAACATTTAAGTTTCAAAGCCCACCCCTTTTCGGGTGGGCTTTTTTTTCGACTTCCACCACATGGTTTTCTTGTTCTCGATGATAAATTCCAGCATGAGCCGGACGAGGTGCAGCCTACGATCCTATTGCGTCAGAATGTTAGACCAAGCCTGAGTTCCAATCCGTTCACGGCGCTGTCGTTACGTGTCGGCAGCACGGCAATACTGAGCTTGCGATGCGCCAGGTAGTATTGAATTTTGTGGGCCACAACGTTGCCGATCACCAGTCCGCCAGCGGCACCTACGAACATCCACAAACCGAAATTGTTGTCGTTATCGTCGGCGGCGAGGCCGCTTCCAAGCAATGCGCCAACCGCTCCACCCACACCGCCGATTAAGCCGCCAAGATAAATCGCGCCGTAACTTGGGGATTCGTCTACATAGTGGCGATAAACAAAGCGGGAGGTGATAACGTCGGCGACCGGAATAGCAAGAGGGATCAACAAAACCTCGCACCCAACACACTCTGCTCGCGTCTCGCTCGGGTGACAGAACACCAAAAAAATAGCCGAGAAAAAGACACTCGCGACACGGATTCGAAGCGAAATACGCTGCCCCATCTGGCGCATCGTTACACCGTCGAAAAAGTTATGTTGAATCGCTTTGCGCCGCATTGGAGGCCATTATTTTTGCCGTGTGAAACTTTAGAGAACGGTCATTCTCAACGCAACCCCCTTCCCTTCCACACCGCGTACAACGCCGGAAACAACAGCAACACCATCAGCAATGTAGAAGCGATCCCACCGACCATCGGGGCGGCGATGCGCTTCATTACGTCGGCGCCGGTGCCGGTGCTCCACAATATCGGAACGAGGCCGAGCAGCAGCGCTGCACCGGTCATCAGTTTGGGGCGGATGCGGCGCGCGGCGCCTTCGACGATGGCGTCGCTGAGCTGGCTCCAGTTGGTCAAGGTTCCATTGGCTAGATGCTGGTCGTAGGCCATGCGCAAGTACAGCATCATCAGCACACCCATTTCGGCGTCGAGTCCGGCCAGCGCAATGGTGCCCACCCAAACGGCGACGCTCAATTTGTAGTCCAGATAATACAGCAGCCACACCGAGCCGATCAGCGACACCGGTACGGTGAGCAGGATCAACAATGACTCGACCACCGAGCGGCTGTTGATGAACAGCATGATGAAAATGATCAGCACGGTGAACGGCACCACCACCATCAGCGTCGCCTTGGCGCGCTCGAAATATTTAAACTGCCCGGACCATTCGACACGATAGCCACCCGGGATATTTACCTGTTCGCCCACCGCCTGGCGCGCAAGCTCGACATAATCGGCGATGCCAATGCTGTCCTTTACGTCGATGAACACATAACCGACCAACTGACCATCTTCGTTGCGCAGCATCGGCGGACCGGTGACGAATTCCAGGTCGGCCAGTTGCGCGAGTGGAATTTGCGCGCCGGACGGCGTGGGTACCAGCACGCGCTTCAAGGTTTCCGGGTCTTCACGGTAGTCACGTGCGTAGCGCAGGTTGATGGCGTAACGCTCGCGGCCTTCGATGGTTTGCGTGACCGCCGTGCCACCGACGGCGGCGAGAATCACATCTTCGATGTCGCCAATGGTAAGACCGTAGCGCGCCGCTTGATCGCGCTTGATATTGAAGTCGAGAAAGTAGCCGCCGCGCAGGCGTTCAGCGAAGGCACTGCGTGTATAGGGTTGGGTGCGGGGGTCGTCGTTTAACGCGCGCTCAATGCGGATGGCGGTGTCCTCAATGGTGTTGAGGTCGGCGCCGAATACTTTCACCCCGAGATCGGGTGGGTGGTGCATAGTAAACATGAGTATACTGATGAGGTATTGGCAGAGTTAATGGAAGTAGGGAGACATGGGTGAAATAAATATACGAGAGTTACTCGCAGAGATAGCCAGTTTTCGAGACTTAGAAGATGAGTTTTACGCTAAATATATAGAACTCTCTCCAAAAGTTAACTATCATTGGGCAGAGTATGATCGGTTGAGCGATGAGTTGCATGAACTTGAATTATCGAGTAATGGCATTTTGGGAAAGGTGGAGATGCGAAGATTGTTGGCATTGACGTGTATATATGAGCAACCTGAAGAGGATAGAGAAAAG
>JANOOV010000303.1:0-3304 GCA_031421535.1 Gammaproteobacteria bacterium | reverse complement strand
CGCTATGCTAAAGACAAATCAATCCGCCACGAGCCCGCACCAAACCGATGCCTACCGAAAAACTGCGCATGCAGCTCAGTGCCAACGGCCGTCGTGTACAAGCGGTGATTGAACCACGGACTGACGTCATGCTGTCCGAGCACGACGTTCGCGAACAACTTAAGAAAATGGGGTGCGGCGACTGGGCCGTGTTTAAAGACACGGTCATGAATCTTCCCAAGCTGTTCAAGAGCGTCAAGCAAACCACGCTGGCCGACATCGCGGAAAAGCGCGATGCGATAATGACGCTTACCGTCAGCAGCGATGAATTGGCCGCGTACCTGACACTGACCCCGCCACACGGCGGTGCAGCCGTGACCCAGCACGAGGTGCTGGCGCTGCTCGCGCGCCATAAAGTCATGCATGGGCTCTTGATCGACGTCGTCACCGCCGCCGTGGCAACACAGACCGCCGACCGGGTGGTGGTGGCGCAAGCCACATTACCGACGCACGGTGACGATGCACACTTTGCAAGTCAGTTGCCGGAAATCACTGATCGTCGCCCGCAAGAAAGTCCGGACGGGCACGTTGACTACCGTGAGATCAGCCGCTTCTTCATGGTAAAACCCGACACTCCCTTGCTGCGTAAAATACCCTCGACCCCCGGCACCGCAGGCACCGCCGTCACCGGTAAAATCATTCTGGCGAAACCCGGACGCGACCTGCCTTTCAGCGCGCCGTTCACCGGCGTGAAGCTCGATGGCAACGACAATCACCTGCTGCTTGCCGCGACCAGCGGCCAGGCGGTGATGGTCGAGCACGGCGTGCGGGTTGAACCCGTCATCGAACTCAAAGAAGTCGATTTATCTTCCGGCAATATCGACTTTGACGGCACGGTCAACGTCGGCGGCGACGTCGCGACCGGCCTGCGCATACGCACCAGCGGCGACATTTTTGTCGTCGGCACCGTCGCAGGCGCAACGCTGGAAGCCGGTGGCCATATTAAAGTCAACAAAGGCGTCATCGGCCGGGGTGAGTTACATCAGGACGACGGCACGCCCGGCGCCAGCCTCGCACTTCTGAAGGCGCAAGGCTCGGTGCAGGCGCGTTTTGTCGAAAACGCCGTCATCGAAGCAGGCGGCGACGTCATCATCGACGAACTGCTGGCGCATTGCGAAGTGATGACGGAAGGCACACTGGTGGTCGGCAAAGATAGAGCCAGGAAGGGCCACATCCTGGGCGGCAGCATCACGGCGGTGCACGGCATCACGGCGCAAGTCATCGGCTCCGCCGCCGGAGTCCGCACCAAACTGGAAGCAGGCATCAGCCGCATGCTGCGTAAAAGCCTCGACGACGCGCGCGAAATCATCATTGCAAAATGCGCAGAACGCGACAAACTCACCGCGCTGCTGAAACGCGCCGCACAACTTCCGCAAGAGCTTGTGGACCGCACCCGTGCCACGCTTGAAAATCTGGAAGCAGAACTTAAAACACTTAATACCCAGCGCGACGCGCTGCAACAACAACTCGGCCAGGACATCAACGCACGCATCATAATCGGCGTGCGCGTGCATGAAGGTACGACAGTGTTGCTCGGCGAAAAAACCCTGCTGGTTGATCGCGAACACGGACCGGGCGCGTTCACGCTGCGCAACGGCGAAATTGTCTTCACCCCGCACTGAGGGAGGCTTTCAATTGATTCCATTTCCAATTCAAAGCGAGACTAGGTAGTGTTGCACGCTGTTTGGAACTTGATTTTTGGTTACGGCAAGATCGCTCGAACGGAGAGTTCCTTCCCCCTTGCAGGGGGAAGGGGTGCTTCGATGTCGCCCAGCCCATTTTTTTGCTTTGCTTTAATCCCCATCAAGAGCTCAGCAAGGCAACGACGTATCGATTTGAATTGGAAATAGAATGAACACACCGCAACCGTTTTCCCTGCGTGACCCTTGGGGGTACGCCCCGCTGCTGATCACCGTGATGCTATTTATATTCGTCGCACTCACCGGTAATAACACCGCGTATTTTCTCGTGCTCAACGGACTGAGCCGCTACACCGGCGACGGCCTGTGGGCGCACCTCACCGTGCTGGGCGACACGGTGGTGGCATTGACGCTGTTACTGGCATTCGCAGGGCGCAAACCCGCCGTGCTGTGGTGCGCCGTGTTAGCCGCGTTACTAGCCACCGCCTGGGCGCAGGGCTTGAAACATATTTTCGACGAATTGCGACCACCCGCCGTGCTCTCCGCCGAGATGCTGCACATCATCGGCCCGGCGCTGCAAAAACATTCATTCCCGTCCGGCCACACCACCACTATCTTCGTGCTTGCCGCCGTGCTGTGCATGCAGTTGCGCGGCCTCGGCTTACGCGGATTGTTTATCCTGATCGCAATTTTCGTCGGCCTTTCGCGTGCGGTGGTGGGCGTGCATTGGCCGCTGGATATTCTCGCGGGCGCGTTCGGCGGCTGGCTGTCGGGCGTGATGGGCACCGCGCTGGCGACCCGCTACCCGTGGGGCACCAGCCCGCGCGGAGAAAAAATACTCGCGCTGGTGTTTATCGGAGTCGCGCTGTATCTGGCGCTGCGCTCTGATCCGGTGTACGCGCAGACGCAGGTGTTTCAGATTGTGCTTGCGGTGGTATGCCTCGGGCTGGGCGGGTGGGGGTTGTGGAAGCAACGCAATAAATAAGCATGGTCTGCGTAGGTCAGGCTGCGAAGCTGCCTGACCTAACTCGGCGCCTTACGCGTTGTCAGGGAGCGCAAACATTGACGCGCGGAATCCCAACCGGCTACGCCGCGCCGCCCTTGAGCAAACATTTTGCTTCGACCGGTGGGCCGCCCCCGGTTTGGCCCGATGCAAAAGGCGAAGTGCGGGGCTCGGCTTTTTCGCCGCTCTACAATTTGGCACCCCGGGCCGTGCTGGTTGACCCACAACTGTACGAACTCCTGGTGCTGGTCGATGCGATTCGAGGCGGGCGGGCACGCGAACGGGAAATCGCAATCAGGGAATTGAAAAAGCGGCTGGCCGCTTATGCGTAGGGAAAGGAACCCCAACCTTCAGATACTGGAGATGGTTATGGAACGTCTCGGCCCACTGCGGATGACATGGTGCTTGTGGGCGGTTGCGCGGTAACCGCATCCGGCAAAAAAAATCCGCGCCCGTCGATAGTTTCGACGGGCGCGGAGTATGAACAACCTGCTGTGTTAAAAACCCCCGCTACTGCACCGTCACCACCACGTTGTTACCCGTGCCGGTTTTCTTCGTGCCGTTGCTGAAGGTGGATTCCACCCTGCTCGGCGTCAAGGTGTAGGCGGCTCTGGTGCCGGAC
>JANOOV010000302.1:0-1559 GCA_031421535.1 Gammaproteobacteria bacterium | reverse complement strand
CAGCGCATTCGACCAACTCGTCGCGGAGTGCGTCCCGCGCGCCCGTGCCGTGTTGCGGCGCATGATCGGCAATCCGGACGACGTGGCCGAGGTGCTTCAGGATGCGCTGCTCAAGGCCTGGGAATCGCTGTCGGCGTTCCGCAGCGACGCACGTTTCTCCACTTGGTTGCACACCATTGCAGTGCGACAGGCCATCGATTTTTTGCGCGGCAAGAAGCGCTATCGGGCGGGCGCGCTGCTCTATGCACAGCAGGAGTGCGAAAGAACCGGCGCCGCAGCCGAGGTGATGAGCACTCTCGCCGCACCCGATTTCCACTTCGACGTGAACGAGCACATTGCCTACTGCTTTAGCTGCGTTGGCCGCTCGTTGGAGCCGGAATTCCAGGCCGCGCTGGTGTTGCGCGAGGTTTACGACTTGTCGAATGACGAAGCCGCCAAACAGCTCGGCATCACCCGTTCGGTGCTACGTCACCGCGTAGCCGAGGCCCGCGAAACCATGATGAATCGCTATGACCGGCTCTGCGCGCTGGTGGGCAAGCAAGGCGTTTGCTACCAGTGCGAAGCACTGCGGGCAGGAGCGCACGAGGAGCGACGCGGCCCGGATGCACGTAGCGCCCTGGGCGCGGACGATACCCCACGCGAGGAAAAGTGGCAGCAACGGTTAGCCATCGTGCGTGAAGCACCGCTGGGCGAGGGGGTGTCGGCGCGGCTGCACGACCAGTTTCTGAAATACGTGGATGATCTTGAGATCAACCTCGACGCGAGCACCTCCGCTGACGATATCCCAGCGGGCGAGAGCTGTGGCCCCGGAAGTTCATAGTTCGACCTCCGAAGAACCATCGTAAATAGTCGGTAGGGTCTACGGCACAGCCAGAATCTCATATTTCGACCCCTGACCCCTGACCCCTGAAGAAATGGACGCAGAACTGGACGGCATCGCGCAAGAGCAACAGCGCGAAATGGACAGCTGCAGTAGATTTAGTTGTTGGCGAGAAATCACAATCCTTAACGTCCCGGAATTTTTTTGGGTTACTGTCGAAGTGACCGCTTCTCATTCGTTATAGCTTCAAACACGACACAGTTGCGTGTTGAAAGTCGAACCCATCTTGAACAGGCTCTTACGGAGAACAACCATGCAATACATGATGCTCATCTACGAAACCAGCGCGGACTTTGCAGCGCGTAGCAACGAGAAAAAGGAAACATTCTGGGGTGCCTGGAATGCGTATCACCAGGCCATGACCGACGCGGGTGTGTATGTCAGCGGTAGCCCGCTGCAACCCAGCGCAACGGGCACCACCGTTCGACTCAAGAACGGCAAACGCCACGTTCAGGATGGACCTTACGCCGAAAGCAAAGAACAGCTCGGCGGCACCATTATCCTGGAACTGCCGTCACTCGATGCCGCGCTGGACTGGGCGGCACGTTGCCCAGCTGCGGCATCCGGCGCGGTCGAGGTCCGGCCCCTTATGGCGATGTAAATGGAAGATGTACATCGGGTGATTGAGGCGGTCGCGCGCGCGTCGTATGGCCGTCTCATCGCCTATCTTGCTGCGCGC
>JANOOV010000301.1:0-10461 GCA_031421535.1 Gammaproteobacteria bacterium | reverse complement strand
CGACAGTTCGATCTTGGCTTTTTCCGCCGCTTCTTTTAAACGCTGCAACGCCAACGGGTCGTTGGCCAAATTGATGCCGGAGGATTTTTTGAAATCATCCACCAGATAATCGATGACGCGCTTGTCGAAATCCTCACCACCCAGGAAGGTATCGCCGTTGGTGGACAACACTTCGAACTGATGCTCGCCATCGACTTCAGCAATTTCAATAATGGACACGTCGAACGTGCCGCCGCCCAAATCGAACACCGCGATTTTGGAGTCGCCGCGCTTTTTGTCCATACCGTAAGCCAGCGCCGCAGCGGTCGGTTCGTTGATGATGCGCTTCACTTCCAGACCGGCAATGCGACCGGCGTCTTTGGTGGCCTGGCGCTGCGAATCGTTGAAATACGCCGGGACCGTAATCACCGCTTCGGTGACCGGCTCGCCCAGATAATCCTCGGCGGTCTTTTTCATTTTCATCAGCACGCGCGCGGAAATTTCCTGCGCGGCCATTTTCTTGCCGTCCGCTTCCACCCAGGCATCGCCGTTATCGGCCGCCACAATCTTGTACGGCACCATGCCGATGTCGCGCTTCACCACGTCGTCGCTGAACTTGCGGCCGATCAGGCGCTTCACTGCGTATAACGTGTTGCGCGGATTGGTCACGGCCTGGCGCTTGGCGGACTGGCCGACGATCACTTCACCGTCGCTGCTAAACGCAACGATGGATGGCGTGGTGCGATCCCCCTCGCTGTTTTCAATCACGCGCGGCGTACCGCCTTCCATCACTGCTACGCAGGAGTTGGTGGTGCCCAAGTCGATGCCGATAATTTTGCCCATGTTCTTCTCCGCCAGAATAAATGTTAGTTAACCACTACTCTTAAGTAAGATAGGGCTGTTTTGCCGCACTTCAAGACCCTGCCGTCTTCGATACCACCACGCGAGCAGGTCGGATCAGCCGGTCGTTGAGCACATAACCTTTTTGAAACACCATCACCACCGTGTTGGGCGGCGCGACGTCGGATTCTTGGATCGACATGGCCTGATGCCATTCAGGGTTGAAGGGCTCGTTCAACGGATCGATTTCCCGGACCCCCACTTTGTTCATGGCAGCCACCAGCAGCTGATCGGTTAGCGCCATGCCTTCGTACAGTTTCATAACATCAGCACTGGGCTCTTGTGCGGCGGTCAGGCCCATTTCCAGGCTGTCTTTTACCCCGACCAATTCCTGCAAAAAACTGTCCAACGCATACTTGCGCGCTTTATCCAGCTCGCGCTCGCCGCGACGCCGCACGTTTTCGGTGTCGGCGCGCGCACGCATCAGTTGATCAAGATAGTCATCCGCCTTCTTGCGCGTGTCTTCCAGCAACAGCCGCAGGCTTTGATAACTCGGCTGGGGTTCGCCTTCAGCGGGCGACGCAACATTTTCGGAGTTTTCCATATTCTCCGCAGCGTCCATAGTTTCCTGCGGATCGGTTGTCGGAGTGGTCGTTTTATTCATCTGCCTGCCTTCCTCAGCATAAACGTGAGCCCAATATGGGGCTAATCAATCCTGGTTCAAGGCTGCGCCCAAAAGTTTTGCAGTCACGTCCACCAGCGGGATCACGCGTTGGTAGGCCATGCGTGTCGGCCCCACCACACCCAATACGCCGACGATTTGTCCGTTGGCGGTATAGGGCGCGGTCACCAGGCTACACCCGTCCAACACACCGTAACCGGATTCTTCGCCGACAAAAATCTGCACACCCTGCGCCTTCATGACGTGATCGAACAAACTGAGCAAGTCGCGTTTTTCGTTGAATGCATCGAACAACTGACGCAGTTTTTCCATGTCGGCCATTTCGAGATATTGCATCAAGTTGGTTTGACCGGCGACCACGAAGTCGGCTTCTTTTTCGTCGTTGAGCGCTTTGGACGCCATGTCGATCGCCGCCATCATGATGTGATCCGCACGCTGCCTGGTGTCCTGCATTTCCTGTAACAAGGCTTCTTTCACCGCCGACAGATTGCGCCCGGTGAAATGTTGATTGAAATAATTCGCCGCCTGCTGCAATTCGCTGCGGGAATACTCACGCCCGACATGGATCACACGATTTTGAATTTCTTCATCGCTGATGACCAGGATCACCAGGATGCGGTTTTCCGACAGCGGCAAAAACTCCAGATGCTGCAACGCGTTTTGCTCGTGACGCGGCAGCATCACGATGCCGGCCATTTTGGTAATGCCGGACAAGATCGACGAGGCGCGTTCGACCAGATCCTGCGGCGTGACTTCAGGGGTGAGTTCTTCCTGTAACAGCGTGATTTCAGTGGTATGCAGCGGCTGCACCGTGAGCAAGGAATCGATGAAGCAGCGATACCCCTGCACCGTCGGCACCCGCCCGGCGGAAGTGTGCGGCGCTTTTACGAAACCCAGTTCTTCCAGATCAGCCATCACGTTGCGGATGGTCGCCGGGCTCAGGTCCACACGTACCTCGCGCGCCAAAGTACGCGATCCCACCGGCTCGCCACTCTGTATATAGCGTTCAATAAGTGCCTTAAGCAGAAACTGCGCGCGATCGCCAATGGGGGGATGATTCACAACGATGACACCCGGAGAAAGGGAACGACGAATTTAGCAATCTGGATAGTGATGTGCTAATGGCAAATTAACAATCGACTTGATCGCGTGTCAAGGAAACATCGTGGCTTCTCTCTCGCTCTGTGAATTTTCCCATCGCCACACACTCCGTCTTGTCTTAATCTGTTGCACCATTATCCACAAGACAAGGGAAGGTCATGGCCAGAACCCCATTACTGCACACACTGCGTAAACTCATGCGCGCTGCACACGCGGCGCGCGCAGCCAGTGTTGCCGCACCACGGCAGACCGCTGAACTTCCTGTTACGCGCCGTAATTTTCTTGCCGGTGTGGGTGCGCTCACGGCGACGGCGGCATGGCCAGGGGTTGCGCGCGCTTCGGCACGCGATGCGCGCATCGCGATTGTCGGCGGCGGTATCGCGGGGTTGACCTGCGCGTTGACGCTGGCGGATCGCGGCATTCGCGCCACGGTCTATGAAGCCTCCGGGCGCGTTGGGGGCCGCATGTACAGCAATACGGCGTATTGGAATGACGGTCAGGTGAGTGAGTGGTGCGGCGAATTGATTGATAGCGGGCACAAAACCATGCAGCGCCTTGCGCGTCGCTTCGGTCTGGTTCTCGACAATTTACTGGAGGCGCAACCGGTGCCTTCGGAAGACACCTATTATTTTTTCGGTCGCTATTATCCCAAGGCGCAAGCGGATCGCGACTTCGCCGTGTTGGCCGATGCGGTGCTGGCGGATCTCGCGGCGGCGGGATATCCCACGACCTTCGACGCGTTTACGCCCGCCGGACAGGTGCTGGATCAAATGAGCATTTACGACTGGATCGAAACACGCGTGCCGGGTGGGCACACTTCGGCGTTGGGGCAGGTGCTCGACGTGGCGTACGCCACCGAATACGGCGCGGATACCACCGACCAGTCGGCGCTGAATCTGATTTACCTGTTGGGTTATCAACCTGACCCCAGCGGGTTTGCGGTGTTCGGCGAATCGGACGAAGCGTTGCATATTCGCGGTGGTAACGAACAGCTGCCGCGTGCCATTGCACGACATTTAGGTGAGAACAGCATTGAGTTGGGCAAGCGGCTGGTGCGTATCAAGCAAACGGCGCGCGGGGGTTATCGACTGACATTCAAAGAACTCGGTGGCGAAACAGAGGATGTGCAAGCCAACCATGTGGTATTGGCATTGCCATTCTCGGTGTTGCGCGAAATCGACATTGCACGCGCGGGTTTCGACGCGCTTAAGCGGCAGGCCATTGAGCAACTGGGGCGCGCTCGCAACGCCAAGACGCAACTGCAATTCAACACGCGGCTGTGGAATGAAACCGGCGCGTGGTCGGGGATAAGCACCGGTTCGACCTACAGCGACACCGGTTATCAATCCAGCTGGGAAGTCACGCGGGCGCAGCCCGGCGACGGCGGTGTCATTAACTTTTTCTCCGGTGGCAGTGTGACCGCAGCGATGTCAAGCACCAGCGCCTTTGCAACGGCGAGCAACCCGCGTGCACGCAACGACGCACAGGCCGCGCTGCAACGCGCCGAAGTGGTTTACCCCGGACTCAGCGCGCAATGGAACGGCAAGCTCACGCAATCGTTGCCGCATCTAAATCCACTGATGCGCGCAGCGTATGCGTATTACCGTGTTGGCCAGTACACTGCGTTCGGCGGTTACGAAGGCGTGCGCCAAGCGGGCGTGTTGTTCTGCGGCGATCACACGTCGCAGGATTTTCAGGGCTTCATGGAAGGCGCGGCCGGTGAAGGCCGACGTGCAGGTAAGGAGTTGGCCAAACTGTTGCGCTAAGCAGCCAGCGCAACAGTTAAACCAATCATGAGCGTGATCAGTCCCGCAATTTGGATCAGTGTTTTCATCTGGCTGCGTCAGTCGCTGTGGGATATGCCCGCATTGTCGGTAAAGCGTGCCCGAACGACAATGAACAAGTTGGACTTTACAGCGTGAAATAATCACGCGCCGGGAGGGTACAAATAGGACGGAGGCGTCTGCAAAAACAAAGGGCCCTGTTCCACAGGAACAGGGCCCGGAGCGGCTGCGCAGTAATTACTGCAGGCTGCCGCTACTTCCCGTTGCGACCGGTTTCGGCGCAGCGCTTGCGCCGCGTAACGGTTGCACGATTTTCAGACCGTCCGGGGCGGCCGGTAACGGCTTGAGCAGCTTGGTGCGGTTCAGCTTGGTATCGGCCGTCTTAGCGGGCAACGATTCCAGATACTTCACCACCACTTCAGTGCCATCCATCGGCGTGCCGTCCTTGTTTTTATATACGGTGATATTCGAGGGTGCCGGTGGCTCGTCGGGCTTCGCGGTATTGGTGCAGTCGAGGATATCGACCACGTTGATCTTGCAGGGGTCGGCCTTGTACCAGTACGACGCGTAGGTGTAGCGCGGTAATTCGTCGAGCGTCAGCACGTCGCCGTCGAGCTTGATGTTGGACGCGCGCTTGCCTTGTTCCTGATACGGGTCGAGATCCATCGTTACGCCGCTGAAGTTGAACAACCAGCCGCCGGTCCATTTCGATACTTCCGGATTCAGCGAACCATCGGCCGCGCCTTCAATTTGCCCCTTCAATTGCTTGCCGGAGATTTTGGCGGTCGCGATTTGCGGGCCGATGGGCATGAAGTGATACAGGTCTTCCATGGTGATGGGGCCCGGCGCAATGTGCGTGCCATAACGGAAGCCGCGAATCGCGCCGATGTTCGCGCCGGTAACGCTGCGGAAGGCATCGGTCAGGAAGTCATGCGCCGACCCCTCGATCACTCCCGGCATGTTCTCGTGTGAGAAGTTGGAGCGGTGCAGGGCTTTTTTGGTCTGGCCGACCACGGTGTCGATCGGGCGCAGCAACTTTGAGCCGTTGAACGGATTCACATGCTGTTTGAAGTCCGGCCCGGCGAGGAAGGTTTTGCGCACCGCAGCAACCTTGGCGGCGACCGCCGGGTCTTCGGGCAGGTCGGCGGTGATGTTGTGCGCGAACCATTCCCATTTTGCGATCTTGCCGCCGACCACGGAAAGTTTTAGCTCGCCCATCACCGTGCCGTCCTGGCCTTCTTCCACCAGAAGGGTTTTGCCGCCGTCTTTGTTGCTGGCGACGATGGCAACTTGAGCTTCTTCGTGCATGTCTGAAGACAGCACCACGTCGATGCCCGGAATGGCTTCGGCAATGCGCAGGTTATTCGCCAGTCCCAGCTCCGAGAGCATGACCAGCAGATCAACCTTTTCGACACTGCGCAGATGCTTCACGTGCTTCTGCACCGTCTTGTCAACCTGCGATATTTCTTCGTCGTCCTGCTTGGCGGTGCGCAGGAACATCAGGTTCTTGGTGACACTGGAGCCCACCACTTGCGGGCCGCGATCCGTGGTCATGCCGAGAATACCGACTTTGAGATTGCCGACCTGCTTGATGAGGTAGGGCGGCAAGACCGCGACGGTTCCCCCGTCAAAATTGTAAAAGACATTTGCGGCCACGGCATTCCACGGCGCCTTCGGATTCGGGTCGGCGAACAATTCTACGAAACGCGAAGTGCCGTAGACGAATTCCCAGTTGCCGGGCGCGAAGGCGTCGATGCCGAAATCATTCACTACGTCCACGATGGCCTGGCCGCGCGTATACAGCACTTCGGCTGAGCCTTGAATGGTGTCGCCGGTGTGCAGCAGCAGCGAGTTGGGTGTGCTGGCGCGAATTTTTTTGATCTGGGCGGCGATGCGCGCCAGGCCGCCTTCTTTCTTCCCGCCGCCGTCGCTGCGCGCGTTGGGGCGCGCAACCAGATGGCCGTGGAAGTCGCCGGTGTGAATCAAGGTGATCTGACCGTCGCCCGCGTAGGCCGACGTGGTTGTCAACACCGCTCCGACGATGACTGAAGACAAGCCTGCTAACAGCGTTTTTTTCATAACCCCTCCTCAAGGTGGATAGTTCAGATTAAGCGTGCATGATCGTCGCGGTTTTCTTTAAAAAGTGCAACACCAAGTCAGTATAGTTGTGATTCCCAACGCGGTTATCCGATCTTGTTCCAGTGCGGGTCGGGCAGGAAGCGGGCGCCAAGGCGTGACTTCAGGTCGATCAGGCGGGTATGCAGCGCGTTTTGACCACGGCTCTGGATATAATGCATCGGGCCACCGTGAAACGGCGCAAAGCCGGTGCCGAAGATCACACCGGCATCGAGCAAATCGGCATCGCTCACCACGCCTTCACGTAAACACGCCATCGCTTCGTTCAGCAGCCGGAGCATCAACCGGTCGATGATCTCGGGTTCACCCGGGCTGTTGTAACCGCCTTTTTCCGGAGCGCCTTTTTTGTCGCCCTGCCATTGGTAAAAACCTGCGCCGCTCTTGCGTCCGAGCTGGCCGGTCTCGACCAGTTTTTTCAGTCGCGCCGGGACTTCCTGGCCGAAGTGCTGGCCGAGGATTTCGCCCACGTGCAGACAAATGTCCAGACCCACCGTGTCGGCCAGTTCCAGCGGGCCCATCGGCATGCCGAAGTTCAGCGCGGCCTGGTCGATGGCGGGCGCGGGCACACCTTCGGATTCCAGCAGCACCGCTTCCATCAGGTAGGGCATCAGGATGCGGTTGACCAGAAATCCCGGTTTGCTCGCCACCGGCAGCGGCAGGCGGTCGATATGGCGTGCGAACGCGGCGGCCTTCGCGGCCACCTGGGGATCGGTGTTGGTGTCCGACACGATTTCGATCAGCTGCATTTTGGAAACCGGATTGAAGAAATGTAAACCGACCAGCCGCTCGGGGCGTTGCAACGCCGTGCTCAGCACACTCAGAGGAATGCTTGAGGTATTGGTTGCGAGGATCGCATCGGGGCGCATTTTCGGTTCGATCTCGCGAAACAACGTTTGCTTCGCTTCGATGTTTTCAAAAATCGCTTCGATGATGACATCAGCACGTGCAACGCCGGTGCCGTCAATATCCGGCACCAGTCGATCCAGAGCGGCCTGCACCAAACGTGGCAGCTTGAGGGTTTTTTTGTACAGCTCGGCGGCGCGTTTAATGACACGCGCAATGTGTTCGGGTTTACGATCTTGCAAGGTCACGCGTAGACCTTGTTGTGCGCACCATGCGGCGATGTCGCCGCCCATCACGCCGCCGCCGATCACATGCACGTGTTGCGGATGAATGAGTTTCTTGTCGCCCAAAGACTTCATGCGTTCCTGCAAAAAAAACACCCGGATCAGATTGCGCGTGCTTTCATTCGTAACCAGCCGCGCTTCGGAGAAGCGTTCCTCGCGCAGCATGCGCACCGGATCGTTCGCGAATTTTTCCCACAGGTCGATGATCGCGTAGGGCGCGGGGTAATGATCGACGCGCGCCTTTTGTGCCACTTGTTTACGCAGCATGCGCGCGAGCAGCGGACGCACCAGCGCGTGGTTGGTCAGTGCGCGCCAGCCCTTGGCGCGTTTGCGCGCGGGCGGTTGCAGAATGGTTTGACGTGCGGCCATTTCCAGGTGACGTGCGGGCACCGCGTAATCAATCAAACCGATTTTTTGCGCGGCGCGTGCGCCCACGGTGCGACCTGTCAACATCAGGTCCATCGCGGCAGGTGCGCCGAGCAGTGGCGGCAAGCGCACCGTGCCACCGAAGCCGGGGTGAATGCCCAGACGTACTTCGGGCACGCCGAGCTTGGTGCGTGCATCATCGTCGGCGATACGGTATTTACAGGCCAGCGCCAATTCCAGCCCACCGCCCAGACAGAAGCCTTGGATCAAGGCTACGGTGGGGCAGTCGAGTTGCTCAAGATGGTCGAAAGTGATTTGCCCGAGCTCGATGAATTTCACCGCGTCGTCAAAACTTTTCAGCGCGCTGAATTCCTTCACATCCGCACCGGCGACAAAGCCGCTGTTTTTGGCCGAGCGGATCACCACGCCTTGCGGCCGCTCGTCGCGCAGCGTGGTAATAATGGCGTCGAGCTCGATGAGCACTTCCGATGACAAGGTATTGGTGCCACTGTCGGCCTTGTCGAAATCCAGCCAGACGATGCGCAAACTGTCGAGGGTGTAGCGCCAGTGTTTATATGTCATGGTTGTGTTCCTGTTTCGATCAGCATCGCGCCACCCTGGCCGCCGCCGATGCACAGGCTGGCGATACCGCGTTTGGCGTTATTGCGCTTGAGTACGTTTAACAGATGCAACACCACGCGCGCGCCGCTCGCGCCGACCGGATGGCCGAGACTTACGCCGCCGCCATCCACGTTCAAACGCTCGCGTGGAATTGCGCCGATGGCAGCGTCGAAGCCCAGCTCCTCGCGGCAATAAGTCACGTCCTGCCACGCGCGTAGGCAGGCCAGCACTTGCGTGGCGAAGGCTTCGTTAATTTCCCAGTAGTCAATATCCGCTACCGTGAGGTTCTGGCGTTTTAAAATCGGCGCCATCGCGTGTGCCGGGCCCAGGCCCATTTGCGACGGTTCCACTCCCGCCCAGTGGCTGTCGATGATGCGGCCCAGCACCTTCAGGTTATATTTTTTAACGGCGTCTTCGCTGGCCAGAATCAACAGGGCCGCACCGTCGGTAACTTGCGCGCTGTTACCGGCAGTCACTTTACCGAACGGCCGGTCAAACACCGGTTTGAGTTTGGCGAGTCGCGCCATGTCGGTGTCGCGACGCAACCCGTCGTCGGCGTTGTAGTGATTACCGGCGGTGTCGTACAGCGTTTCGATTTCTTTCAGGTGTCCGGCATCCTGCGCTTGCGCCAGCCGCTGATGACTGTCCATCGCGTAAGTGTCCATGTCTTCGCGCGTGACGTTAAAACGCTGTGCGAGAATTTCCGCCGTCTGACCCATCGACAAACCCACCGTGTGATCGGTCAGGCCGCGCAACAAACCGATCACCGGCGACAAATGTTTGAGCCGTAACTTGCTGAACACACCGAGCTTCGCGCCAAATTTTTTTGCTGCATTCAAATCGGCGAGCCAGCCGACCATGTCGAGATTGAACAGTACCGGAGCATGGCTCATGGATTCGACGCCACCGGCCAGCACCAGGTTAGACCGGCCGTTGGCGATGTCATCCGCCGCGCAGTCGAGCGCTTGCAGGCCCGAAGCGCAATTGCGCTGCACCGTCCAAGCCGGAACGTGCTTGCCGCAGCCCAGACGCAGCGCGATCACGCGTGCCACGTTCGCCTCATCGGGGCCGGGCATCATGCAACCGACGATCACCTCATCGAAGGCGCCGGGCTCGAACGGCTGGCGTGCGAGTAGCGCGCGACCGGCTTGTACCGCGAGGTCGGAAGCGGTAAAGGGTCCGGGCTTGCCTTTTACTTTCAGAAACGGCGTGCGGCTGCCGTCCACGATATAGACCGGGCGGCGCAAGCGCGTGGTGGGGGTGTCAGTCATGGCGCAGTCTCCTTGATGGTGCATGCTTGTACAATACATTCGATCCTCTCGACGATATACCCCTCGCCGTAATCCAGAATGTAGACGCGGCGGAAATTTCCGAGCGGGTCAGTGCTTAACGCTTTATTTGCAATGCAGGCGAAGGTCTGCAGGTCCATGGCTTCATTATAGGCGACGGCATGAACGATCAGATCGCAGTCGGGTATCCGGTAATGCTGTTAGCGTTTCAGGGCCTCAACCAGACTGGCCAAGTAAATGCGATCTCCTTCCTTGGCGGATAGCATTTCTTCCGGCATTAGTTCGTATCTGATTCCAATGAACCTCGCTTCACAGATTCATTCGTGACCGACCCCAATAGCCCGGCTATTCGCGCAACCTAAATGTTAGATTTCAGCCGCGTGCGCCAATACCCGGGTTCCTGATGCAGGTGAGCAACCGCGATTATTATGATCTCGACGTCTGTCGGCTCGTAGATAAGGCGGTAGGGGAATCGCTGCATCTGACAGCGGCGGATCGAGCCGCGCAGCGGATGCCATGCAAGAGGAAAATCGTTG
>JANOOV010000300.1:0-7664 GCA_031421535.1 Gammaproteobacteria bacterium | reverse complement strand
CCCGATCAACGTAAGTGCAACTCCGCCAGCGCCTCTCGTCCTCGCACCTGCCACTGCGGCAGTTGCAGTAGGCGCCACACAGCAATTTACAGCGACGGGAGCTCCGGCACCTTATACCTGGACTTCAAGCAACCCCGCTGTTGCGACTATTAGTGCCACTGGGCTCCTCACCGGGGTTGCCGCAGGTACCATTACGGTTACTGCAACCACGGCGGCTGGCAATACCGGCGTCAGCGGGACCATTACTATCACTGCTGGCGGTGGAGGCATGGGTGGACTGGGTGGGGGAATGGGGGGAATGGGTGGCGGAATGGGTGGGATGCTGGGCGGTGGAATGGGTGGCGGAATTTGAATTCACGGGTTCCGTTTATTCAGCCAAGCCACGTCGTGACAATGGTCATGCGCATGCAATATGAGAGAACATTGCATGCGTCAAGGGGCTGAGATGAAAGCATTGCTGTTGAGAACCTGCGCACTAGTGACGGTGGGCAGCGTCCTTATTGCGGCGTGTGGCAATCCTGACTCAACCACGACAGGTCGCGCGTATTCAAAATCGCCTGCGTATGTTCTGGCGGCGCTCGACATTGGACAAAACCTGCCTGATAACGACCCGCGTGTATCGCGCTACTCGGAATTACTCAATCAGATTCGTGCTAAATGCAGCAATCCCGAGCAGGAAATCAGCGAGATTACCGTTGATATATTCACGACGTTGCAACGCAAAGGTGTGCAAATCGATATGTACGAATTGCTCAGGCGGATCAATAACGCGATGCCACAGGAAGCGGGCAGAACATACGACTTTAATCATATTGCCTCTGCGTTTAAAACCCTGGGCGCAATTTGATTAACGCTCCCATCCGCATCGGTATCGTCACGGTATCCGATCGTGCCAGCCAAGGCGTTTATCAAGATCTGGGCGGACCGGCTATACGCGAGCAACTCGAAAAAATCCTGTCCATAGCTTGGGAAGCGGTAGCGCGCATGATTCCCGATGAACAGCCGGTAATCGAAGCAACGCTAAAGCAATTGTGCGATGTCGAGGGTTGTTGTCTGGTGGTGACTACCGGCGGCACTGGCCCGGCGCAGCGCGATGTTACGCCGGAAGCAACCGAGGCGGTGTGTGAAAAAATTCTCGATGGTTTTGGCGAGCAGATGCGTGCAATCTCGCTGAAAGTCGTACCCACAGCGATTCTGTCGCGGCAAATTGCAGGCATTCGTGGCACCTCGTTGATTATTAATTTGCCGGGCAAGCCAACGTCGATTGCAGAGTGTTTGCAGGCGGTATTTCCCGCTGTGCCGTATTGCATTGATTTAATCGGCGGCCCGTATCTGGAAACGTATCCTGAAGTGCTCAAGGCATTTCGACCCAAGGGTGCGGAACGCCCGAAGTGATTACAAGTGGAAGTGAACACCCTGCTCGTAATCTGTTCGATTGCGCGCAGGGCTGTATCAACGCTGCCGATCCCGCTGAAAAAGTGCGCCTGACGCGCACCGCCGTCGCCGCGCTGCAACGCGGCGAGATCAGCCTCGACGCGATACTCCCTCCGCAGGCTATCGATGAGCCGGGGCGACCGCCGCATCCCATTCATGTTGACCCCGCCAGCGTACCGCGCCGCAAGCTTGGCAGTGCGCAGGGCCGCGCCGCATTTTTGCATGCGCTGGCACACATCGAATTTAACGCGATCAATCTGGCATGGGATGCGGTGTACCGCTTTCGTGATTTGCCGCGCGAATATTATTTGGACTGGGCGCGTGTTGCCGATGAAGAGGCGATTCACTTCCAGCTGCTGCGCGACCGTCTGTGCGAATTGGGTTACGATTACGGCGCGTTTGCGGCGCACAACGGCTTGTGGGAAACCGCGCGCAACACCGCGCACGATGTGTTGGTGCGCATGGCCTTGGTGCCGCGCGTGCTGGAAGCGCGTGGTCTGGATGTTACGCCGGGGATGATCCGGCGTTTGCGGCAAGCGGGTGACACACGCTCGGCGGAGATTCTGGAAATTATCCTACGTGACGAAATCGGTCATGTGGCCATCGGCACGCACTGGTTCGACCACTTCTGTGCACAACGGAAATGGGATCGGGAGTCGACATTTGAACGTTTGGTGCAGGAGCACGTGGCCGGGCGCGGCCCGCGCAGCATTGACCGCACCCTGCGTGCCGCAGCGGGTTTTAGCGAACGCGAAATGACATTTATTGAGACGGGATTAAACGGATGGGCGTGAAATTATTTCCAACTGCTTTATTGATGGTACTAAGCACCTTAGGCATCGCAGGTTGCGCAACGGATGCAACGCGTAGCGGCGACGTGCGCGTTGACCAATCCAAGCTCGGTGTGGCGCTGCTCTATGCAGAAAAAGAAGCGGGTGGTGCCGAGAGTGGCCTGAAGCTGTATGTGAACGCAGAATTTTTTCGCATCGACGACTTGTCGGCGCCCGAGGATTTTATTTTGTTCGACCGCAAAAAACGCACGATCTACAACGTCGTCGGCGTCGATAAAAGTGTTTCGATTATTTCGCCCAGACCGGTTACGGCAGCGGCGCCCATCCCCATTGCATTCACCGAAGAGAAACACGAGAGTGCTGCGGTACCACGTGGAGCAGAAAGCACCAAGGGGTTTTACTACAAGTTTTTCGCCAACGGGGGGGCGTGTTACAACGTCGTGGTTGCGGAAAACTACCTGCCGGATGTCGTGAAGGCGTTTGGAGAATTTCGCACCGTACTCGCCGGCGAACATGCTGCGGGATTAGGCAATCTCCCGCCGGATCGGTGGGACGCCTGCGATCTGGCGCTGAATATTTTCTATCCCGTACACCATTTACAGTTTGGGTTTCCGGTACGGGAATGGAACAACAAGGGCTATTCAAAATTTCTGCGTGAGGTGCAAATCAACGTCGTGATCGATCCCAGGTTGTTAACCATTCCGGCCGACTATGTGCGCCATCCCTTTGGTACAAAGCCACGCTGATTTCATTTTCGATTCAAAGCGATACGTCGTTGCCACGCCTTGTCGTCTACAGCACGGTCTGCGGCAGGGCCCTAATCTCTCTTTGAGCGGAAAATGGAATGAGAAGATTTCTTACAACGTCACCATCCGGTAACCACGTTCATCCCATTCCAGCACGCCGCCGTTCTCATACCAGTCGGGTAGCACAATGCGCTGTGCATGCTGGCCGTCGAGCATGAATTCATGCACGGCGGAGCGGTGCGTGTGGCCGTGAATCAAGCGCGTCACGTTGGCCGCACGCATGGCGTTTTCCACCGCGTGTTGATTTACGTCGGTAATGTATTCCGGTTTGGCCTGAGTCTGTTTTTGACTTTCACCACGGTAATGCAGCGCAAGTGCGATGCGCTGTTCCCAGGTTTGGGCGAGAACCTGTTGTTGCCATTTCGGATCGCGTACTTGCGTGCGTAAATTCTGGTAAGCCACATCGTCGGTGCACAGCGTGTCGCCGTGCATCAACAAGATAGACGTACCGAACAGCGAAATAATCGTGGGGTCGTCAATCAGCTGACAACCGGTTGCATTGGCAAACTGCGCGCCGAGCAGAAAATCGCGATTGCCGTGCATCAGGAACGAGGGGACACCGTGGTCTACCAGAGCCCGCAGTGCGCTGATAAAATTTGGCGGACTGTGCTTGAGGGTATCGTCACCGACCCAGTATTCCAACAGGTCGCCGAGGATGTAAACAGCGCGCGCCTGACGCGCCGGACCGTTCAAGAAGTTGACAAATAACTCACTACTCCTCGGACGCGCGTCGCATAGATGTAAGTCCGCAAGGAAATATGTCGTCATAAGTGGGCCCGTTCGATGATAGATCGCGGCTACGGTACAGCGGATGAGTGTCTAGTGTAGTGCGTGCTGCGTAAATAACATCAGGTGTTCGAGATCCACATTGTCCGCTTAACTTCTAAGCGTGTGACTCGTTTTATAGCGTCGGGTTGACGGAATGAGTGGCAGTCTCGACGTTGCGCAATACGCCGCGTGGGATAAGAACTTCGATCAATTCGCCGTTGCGCATAACTCCGACACGAACCATCTCTTCCGCATCACCACCTGCGTCCATTCCCTGTAATTCAAAAGCGTCAAATACGCGCCGGTCATTGTAAGAGATGATCACGTCGCCCAACGCCAATCCGCTTGCAAATGCCGCATCGGCGCTGGCGCTGACCACCACGCGATTGGGTTTTCCCGATGCAAACAGGTGTCGATCATAATCATCGTCTCCCACATGGTCGCGAATCCGGTTTAGCTCATATTGCAGTACGTCCAGCCGCGCCTGCGCGTAGCTTTGTTCCGCGTCTTCTCGTATTGATTTGGCAACAAGTCCAGCCTGCTCTTGCAGGATGCGGTCAACGCGCAGCTGAAAATGCGATACAGCTTCTGCGTTCAGCCCCAACGCCGCAAGTTGCACGGGATCCGTCAATCCTTGCGCGGGCACGGGGAGGGGCACGCTTTCGGAAATTGCTGGCGGCGACACGTCGAACGTAGCGGCATCCAGCGGTTGATGAGATGACAATGCGACTTCTTTGAAAGGCGCATGAGCCTGTTGCACAGGAACCGAGGGTTTCTCATGTTCATCCGCGTGAGATTCAACCTGTACAGGGCCAAGCACTTCCCCGGTTGCGACGGCGACCGATCCGCTGTCTGGAGCCGTTGTCTGCGGCAATGGCGGATCACGGGTCGCCATAAAAGTCACCGCGAACAGGAGTGCGGCGATCATGGGGACGGCTATCTTTGGCGAGATCGACATTGAATCACTTCCGCGCGCCGTATTACCACGCTGATGATGTATAGCTGATGTTTACAGCACAAGCCTCACTCGAATAGTACTACTGCTTGCCGACCGCGCGCGCCAGCGCCAGTGCGGTAGCGCGTTGCTCCGGCCCCACGCCCGCTCCGGCCAATGAAAGTTTGAGCAGCCTTGATTCCGTGATCCAGGAAACAACGACCAATCCCTTCTGGCTCGGCGCGCGACGATAGGTTGCGGTTCCAGCGTAGCCGTTAATTTCGGTATTAATCATTTCCTTTACCTGCGAAACCTTGGCGCCGATGCTGGCAAAGTCGGTTTCTTCAAGCGTAACCGTTATGTCTCCGGGCAGGGTGTACACGCGCACCACGGAGTAATAACGATTCAATCCGTCAGGTGCAGGAACTGCAAACATGCCTTCAAATTTGAGCGGCTGCGCCGTAACCGCCAGCTCGTACAAAATCTGTGTGCGTTCCAACACGTCGTTTGGGCTGGTAAACCATTGGGCAAGTTGTGTGCGCATGAAGCTGTTCAGTTCAGCTTCGGAAATGGGAATGAATCCCTTTTCACGGAATTCTTTAAGCTCCTCGCTGACCGTCCTGCGCAGGTCCGCCTGCATGTCGGTCTCGTCCGGCGGCGAAGTTTGCTGTCCCACAAGAGGCGGCGCGGCAGGAGCTGGATCACTCGCTCCTGCCACGCCGGTCCAACAAAGGCTCAGGGCAAACACAATGCGTATCGATCGACTCGCAATAACGACAACAGACATCTCGATTCAACTCCCTGCGCCGTGGTGTCCTGATGCCCCCAAACTGCTTTTAATTACAGTTGCCGCTGCTTACGGAAGCATAATTGGTTTGCATTCCGTTATAGAGCCGATAGCCATATGACGTGGCACTGAACCAGGATGTTAATGCGTGCGGGGGCGCAACGGCTCTTGCCGAGGTTGGATCCGCCACCCATCCGCTGTGTACGTCAGGCTTCTGTACCCACGTCCATACGCCACTTACCAAGGTGTGCACAAACGGCCGCACGATGGAATACCACTGTCCTGACGGCCGGGTTCCGGTGTACGCCGGATTCCAGAACGCGGTCGCCGTGGCAACGCCGACGCGCTGATTGAGGTTATTGTCGCTGCATAATGCATCGGACGTAATTCTGTAGCCTGCGGCGGTGTTCACGATCGCGGTGGCAAGTTTCGTGGTGTCCATGAAAACCGACGTAAACAGGTCATCGCTGCCCACAGCCGTCTTGTTGTCGGCGACGCCACCCACATTAAAGTTCGCCGTACCCATAAAATTGCCGGTGACCAATAAATCGCGCGAGACACTCCCGATCACGTTGCTTTTCGGATTTGCGGCCAAGGCATTCACGCAGTCCCAACCGGGGCCACCCATGGTGCGGGTCCAGCCGTAGGTCCCATCGGTATTGTATTTAGTGACAAATGCATCGGCTCCCCCGGCGGAGGTTCTGTTGTCAGGTGCGGCGGCGGTATTGAAGTTCATGGTGCCGGTGAAGCAGCGGCCGAGGAACACATTCCCGTAGGTATCGACCGTCATCGCTCCGCCGGTGTCTCCCCCGGCAGCGAAATTCCATCCCGGCTGGCCCAACGATTTAGACCACAACCAGACTCCGGCCGACGTGAGTTTGGTAACGTACAAATCGTAGATACCCGCCGCTGTGCGGCTGCTGGCAACGGCGGACGACGGATTCAGATCCGTCGTCCCGCTGAACAGACCCGAGACGTAGATATTCGCCGCCGCATCAAGTTCGATGTTGTACACCCCATCCCATCCGCTGCCGCCCCAGTTCTGCGACCACTGATAGAGGCCCGCCGAACTTAACTTGATAATGTACGCGTCAACGGAACCCGCATTGGAAACAAAGTTGTTGAACGTCGCTGTTGGATTCAGATCAACGGTCCCTTGGAACATCCCCGCGAAATAGACATTGTTGGCAGCATCAACCGCCACCGAATGGCCCATGTCATCTCCCGTTGAACCCAGCGTATAGGTCCATGCATAGGTCCCGTTCGCGTTCAACTTGGTCAAAAAGATATCGTTCCCACCGACCGGGGTTTTCCAGGTGGCAGTTGCCACCTCTTGGGTGAAATTTTGCGGGATGGAGAAATGGCCCGTGACGTACACATTCCCCACACTGTCAACGGCAATGGTCTTGCCGAAGATGTAGTACGTACCCCCAAGCACGCGGGTCCAGCCGTAGGTGCCGTTCGCGTTAATCTTGGTAACGTAAATGTCGTACTCCGTACCATTGACCGCCGAGCTATGTAGGTCCGAACCACCCGGATTAAAGTTCACATTCAAGCCGCTGAAATTTCCGGTCAGATAGACATTCCCGCTAACGTCGGTGGTCAGTGACGAGCCGCGATCAAATGCGTTGGCGCCGACCACCTTGCTCCACTGGTAGACACCGGCGCTGTTAACCTTGGTCAACAACGCGTCCGTGGACCCGGCGTTGGTGTTGACAAGGCTGCTGCCCGCCGTGGGGTTTACGTCAATCGACGCACCCGCGATCATCCCACCGTAGTAGATATTCCCGTCTTTGTCGTAAGCAACCGCATGGCCCATGTCTTGCCCCGCGCCGCCGACGGCGTAGGTCTTGTTATAAGCCGGAGTTGTCCCCGCGATGAGTCCCTGACTACCTAGCAAACCCAGCACGAACGACGCCGCTAAAAACCTTTGATTGGTTTTCATTCTTTACCCCACTTGATTGACTGCGTGAATATTCATGGACGCCATCCGTTGGCAGAAACAGCATCCATGGTTGTTTGCGAAGCAATAACTACGCGGGTACAGACAGGTACACCCAATATCCTTCGGCGGAGGTGAAGCTATCAAACAGGGTAAACGGCAGTCAACACTTACATTGAGGTAGGCGCAAAAAAGCGGACAC
>JANOOV010000299.1:0-2072 GCA_031421535.1 Gammaproteobacteria bacterium | reverse complement strand
GATTGCGGTAAATAACAATAATACCAAGGAGAAACCTAGGGCCGAACCAAAACCATATAAAGTGGAGGCCAAAAACCCTTGTTCTTGGCGGACATTGAGCAAGGCAACCGCTAATACAGCACAATTGACGGTAATGAGGGGTAAAAAAATACCTAAAACTTTATATAACAAAGGACTGGTTTTACGCACCACCATTTCCGTGAATTGCACTAACACCGCAATGACCAGGATAAATGCCATGGTTTGCAGATAATCCAGGTTGAGCGGAACCAGTAAATAAGCATTAATTAAATAAGTGGCAGCCGCTGCCAAAGTTAACACAAAGGTCGTGGCCATGGCCAAACCCATGGCCGTTTCCATTTTGCGGGAAACCCCCATGAACGGGCATAAACCTAAAAAGTTGACCAACACAAAATTATTGACCAATACCGTACTGACAAAAATTAATATGAGCTCACCCATTCATCACCCTGTACTGTTCGTTTAGCCCTATATTGTTAAGAGCCTGTTCAAAATCTCGCTAAAGGGCGCATTGCGGCGTTAAAATCGAGCTCATCGCTCTCGCACCTCCCTGTGCTACGCGCCATTAGTACATCCTGTACGTCAAAATGCTCACATACTCCATGTAATGTATACTGCGTGATGTGCACGGATGCACGAATGCCGTGGGCGCAGGAAGCGCAGAAGCGGCCTTTTTCGCTCGATTTTGCCTTGCACTGCATCCCTTTATCGAGATTTTGAACAGGCTCTAAGTGTACTGAATTCCTACTGCAAAAGCCATGCATCCAGCAGACAAAAATGTTTGGTCGGTAAAACTGTCTGGTATACCACGGCATACCAATAATTACCCTAGTGTTATTTTTAGTTTTATCTAATAATGTCAATCAACACATACCCATTGGGATAGCCGAGGAATTCAGCAGGTATTACATGAAACTGGGGAGGTTGGTCATGCCAAAAGTAATGATGGGGATTATCAAAGTATGTTTTGGATTACTGTTAAGTTTATTAATGGCTTGTGAGCCCGGTGGCGAAAAGCCGCCTGCGGCTCCCCACGAAATCTATGCTGAGCCAGGCAATCAAATGGTTACAGTCCAATGGTCCCCCGTGGCAGGTGCTGCCAATAATACCTATTATCTTTATTGGTCAAATACCCCGGCGGTCACGCCTAAGAACGGCACACGAGTTATCGTCACCGCATTAAATTATAGCCATGAGGGCTTAAGCAATGGTAAATCTTACTATTATATTGTAACGGCTCAAGCGGTATTCGGGGAAGGCCGTTCCTCCAAGGTAGTTGCCGCTACTCCGCAACCCCCACCCCAGAAACCTCAAGGCCTGAAGGCGGTACCGGGCAATAGAAGCGCCATTCTGAGCTGGTCAGCCGTAGCCAATGCAAAAAGTTATAACCTCTATATGGCAACGGAAGCGAATCTGAGTCCGCAAAACTACAAAAAATTACTAGGTGGCATGAAGTTTTCAGGGGTTGAAAGCCCTTATGAACAAACAGGCCTAAGCAATGGTACCACTTATTACTTTGTGATTGTGGCGGTAAGTTCTAGTGGCGAAAGTGAAAGTTCAACGTCAATTTCTGTGAGACCCATGAGTATAATATCTGTAAAGGCGGGTGTTTCACATACTTGTGCGCTTTTGGAAAATGGGTCGTTATGGTGTTGGGGTAGCAACGGGGTGGGTCAACTGGGTTATGGTACGAAGAGTAGCCATATGTTCGCGCCGCAGCAGATCGATTTCGCCACTGATTGGCAAGAGATTGCTCTAGGCGCTTATCATACTTGTGCTTTGAAAAACGACGGATCACTGTGGTGTTGGGGTCAACATACTGAAGGGCAATTGGGCATTGGCACCACAGTTACACTGTTTGCGCCGATGTTGGTAGACAATACGACTCAATGGAAAAATATCTATGCAGGTGCTTATCATACTTGCGCTTTGAAAAAGGATGAATCGCTGTGGTGTTGGGGATATAACGGGGATGGGCAATTGGGTAATGATGATATGAAAGATATGCAATCTATACCCGTGCCAATTAGCGGGACTGCCGCTTGGCGAGC
>JANOOV010000298.1:0-6313 GCA_031421535.1 Gammaproteobacteria bacterium | reverse complement strand
TTTGCCCAGCGAGGCGCAGACCCGCCGCAATACTGTACGTATTGCCAGGGGCGGCAACGACGCAGGGCGAAAAAAGACGCCGTTTCATGTTTCGATATTTATGTGTCGTGACACTAGTGGCCACAGCACTGCTTCGCGGCTGGATGGCCATCACCTTGCTGGGACTCTCCGCCTGCGCCTTACAACCCTACGACGACGAACCGGACGATCCGAAATCCGTAAAAGCTCCCGCTTTCGGCTCGCCTCTGACCCGCGAAAAACTCGCCGCAACCTACACCGAACAAGGACGTTATGCCGACGCACTGTTGCAGTGGAAAATTTTGTCCACCCGCTATCCCGATAACGCGGGCTACGCAGCGCACGTACAACAAACCGAAGAACATATCGACAAATTGGCGGCACAACGACAACGCGCCGGCCTCAGCGCTCTGGACAAAGGCGACCACGCCACCGCACGCCATGAGTTGCTGGCCGCCTTGGTGCTGGATCCCGCCCGCACCAACCTGCTGGACTATTTACGGCGCATCGAATACGACCGCGTCTGGAGCATTCAATCTGCAAAACTGGAGAAGCTCAAAACTACCGAAGATCGCAAAGCCAGCAGCATCGGTGAACAAGAGCGGTCCTATTTTGAACTGGGCACCCTGATGTACCGCACCGGTGACTACACCGGCGCGGTGCGTGAAGTACAGAAATACCTGAACTCTTATCCAGGCGACGCGCAGGCCAAAAAATTGATTGGCGACGCCTACGCTAAACTCTCCGCACAACAACGCCAGCAAGGTCTGCTGCACAATGCGTTGGCCAATGCCGAACAGGCCAAACGTTTTAGCGCCGACAACACCGCCGCCCACCGTAAGGCCGAACAGGAGCTACGCGATTCTCTGGCCGACGAATACTACGAGAAAGGCATGCGCGCGCTGCGCAGCGATCTGAAACTGGCGATTCAGTCGTTTGAGAAAGCGCTGGAATACAATCCGCAACACGCCAAGGCGCGCACCAAACTCGCCGACGCGCAACGCATGCAGAAGAAACTGGAAGAAATCGGCAAATAGCTGTCTTTGCTGCGGCAACATGCACGAACTAAGAGCCTGTTCACGATCTCCCTGGAGGGATGCAGTGCAAGGCAAAATCGAAATTAAAAACGCAGCATACACGGAGTATGTGAGTATTTTAATTTCGATTTTAACGCCGCAATGCGCCCTCCAGGGAGATCGTGAACAGGCTCTCAAAGTCATGCCGTCTCTATCAGGACACGCAATGAACGCGCTGCACATCGCCTCTGTCGCCATCGCGCTGCGCGCCCGCGTGCCGCGCGCCGCACTCATGGAACACTTGCCCGCGTCGCCCTACACGCTGGGTGCGGACATCGCGCAGCAAACGCACGATTACGTGATGCACGCGCAACTCGGCTACTACCCGCCACTGGATTTTCTGAAAACACAAAATGTAGTCGACGGTTACTTACTCGACGCGGCACAGCACGTCGCCACCGTCAGCGGCGAATATCTGCGGCAGCGCATCATGGAAAAACTCATCCCGATATTTTCCAGCGTGCAATTTCAAGCGATTCACATCCACGCGTTCGCCCTGCCCGCGATACGCCCCAGCCAAGCGCACGCCGTCGAACACCTCGCACGCCACTACACGCCCGACGTTGTCAAATGTGATCTGCTGCTGAGCGTCATCCAAAAACAAAAATCGGAACAGGGCTTGGAACGCTATGCGAGCACCACGGTGGTGCGGTGGTTAGCGGAGGAGTTTGAGGAATTTGAGATTACGTCGGCGCGGCTGACATAGCGATTTTTGCGGCCGCACGTTTAGCTTTCGCGCTGCGCCTTATAGTAATTGATCAGCCCGTTGGTAGACGCGTCGTGCGACGTAACCTTCTTGTCGTTTTTCAGCTCGGGTAAAATCGCCTGGGCGAGTTGCTTGCCGAGTTCCACACCCCATTGGTCGAAGGAATTGATGTTCCAGATCGCGCCTTGCACAAAAATCTTGTGCTCGTAAAGCGCGATCAACGCGCCGAGCGTGTGCGGGGTAATTTGCTTCACCAGAATGGAGTTGGTGGGCTTGTTACCGGCAAAAGTTTTGTGCGGCAGCAAGTTTTCCAGCGCGTCGCCTTTGATACCGCTGGCAAGTAATTCCGCGCGCGCTTCGGCGTCGGTTTTGCCTTTCATCAAGGCTTCGGTTTGCGCGAAAAAATTCGACAACAAAATCGCGTGGTGTTCGCCGATGGGATTATGCGACTCAATCGGCGCAATGAAATCGCACGGAATCAATTTCGTGCCCTGATGAATGAGCTGGTAAAACGCATGCTGGCCGTTGGTGCCGGGTTCGCCCCAGATCACCGGGCCGGTAGAATAGTCAACAACCTCGCCCTCGCGCGTCACGCGCTTGCCGTTGCTCTCCATGTCGCCTTGCTGAAAATATGCGGCGAAGCGATGCAGGTACTGGTCGTAAGGCAAAATCGCCTGGGTTTGCGCGCCGAAAAAATTGTTGTACCAGAGGCCCAGCAGCCCGAGCAGCACCGGCATGTTTTTCGCGAACGGTGCGGTGCTGAAGTGCTGGTCCATCGCGTGCGCACCGGTCAGCAGTTCTTCAAAATGATCCATGCCGATGTAAATGGCGATCGACAAACCAATGGCCGAACACAGCGAATAGCGCCCGCCGACCCAATCCCAAAATTCAAACATATTCTTGGTGTCGATACCGAACTTGGCGACTTCTTTCGCATTGGTCGATAGCGCGACAAAATGTTTGGCCACCGCTGCTTTATTGCCCAAGCCCTTCAGCAACCAGTCACGTGCACTGTACGCGTTGACCAGAGTTTCCTGCGTGGTGAAGGTTTTCGACGCAACGATGAACAAGGTGGTTTCCGGGTGCAGGGCCTTGACCGTTTCAACCAACTGCGTGCCGTCCACGTTGGAAACGAAATGCACTTTTAAATTGGCTTTTGAATACGGTTTCAATGCCTCGGTGACCATCACCGGCCCGAGGTCAGAGCCGCCGATGCCAATGTTGACAATATCAGTGATACGTTTGCCGGTGTAACCCTTCCAGCGACCATGCCGCACCGCATTGGAAAACGAACGCATCTTAGCCAGCACCGCGTTCACGCCCGGCATGACATCGACGCCGTCAACCAGAATCGGACGATTGGAACGATTACGCAGCGCGATGTGCAACACCGGGCGCTGCTCGGTGAAGTTGATGCGCTCGCCGCTGAACATGCGCGCGATCCATTGATCGAGCTGCGCCTGCTGCGCCAGTGCGAACAGGCCATCCAGCGTGTCTTTGGTGATGCGATTCTTGGAGTAGTCCAGCAGCAGATCGCCGCAACGCAGCGAAAACTTTTCAAACCGCTTGGTATCTTGCGCAAACAACTCGCGCATCTGCATGTCTTTGATTTCCGCGTAGTGCGCGGCCAGCGCTTTCCATGCGGGAGATTTCGTCAGTGCGGACATCGTGATGGTTTTCCTGCGTAGTTTATACAAAGCATAGGGCAGGATCGCGTGAAAGCAATGCGCTGCGTGTCGTTGCTATCGACACGGACGATTAAATCTGAATGCGGCAACAACGGGAAAATTAAAATGACGGTTGCAAGGCAAACCGCTCCGGTCGTGTAGGCAAATCACACGGTGTGTTACGATTTCAAAATAAGAAAAAGGGTGAGGGAATGGCACTTTTAGTTCTGACGCACGAACCAATTCAACGCGCGCAACTCGACGCTTTGCGTATGCAAGCGGTGCGAGGCGTTTTGTGCCCGCACAAAACCTGAGCATGGAAAATCGCTTTTTCGAAAAACCAATTCTCAATTCCCCGTACGCATACCCGTCGCGCTATTGGGAGCTCGACGACCAAGGCCAACCAACCCAGAAAATTATCGAAAGCCGTCGCCGTGCGAAGTTCATTACGCCAATTCCTAAACCCCGAAAACGCAAAGGGGAAACCCAACAAAAAAATATTATCTTCGACGAAGGCAAGGGGCTGTCCACGAAGGAGCAGCAATACGACCCCACGTCGATCATCAATGAAGTGCGCGGACATGTAGATATCTGGCGTTCCTTGCCTAATCCAAATCAGTGGCAGGTCACGCCGGAGACGGCCCGCCTGTTACAGCATTGGCGTCATCACAAATTCAGCGATATCCGCCCGTTCTTCTGCCAGGTGGAGGCGGTGGAAACTGCAATCTGGCTCACCGAGGTTGCGCCGCAATCCAAGCAGGGCAAGCGTGTGCTCGATCATCTCGCGGCGGCGAACAAAGACGCCAATCCCGAGTTGATGCGGCTGGCGCTGAAGCTGGCCACCGGCGCGGGCAAAACCACGGTGATGGCCATGCTCATTGCATGGCAGACCATCAATGCGGTGCGCCGCCAAGCCAGCAAACATTTCACACGCGGCTTTTTGATCTGTGCCCCCGGCTTGACCATTAAGGACCGTCTGCGCGTCTTGCAACCCAACGATCCCAACAGTTACTACAAAGAGCGCGAGCTCGTTCCGGGCGACATGCTCGAAGACGTGAAGCGCGCCAAGATCGTCATCACCAACTATCACGCCTTCAAGATGCGCGAGCGCATCGAGCTGTCCAAGGGTGGCCGTCAGTTGCTCCAGGGCCGCACCGGCGAAGAACCCAAGACACTCGAAACCGAAGGCCAGATGCTCCAGCGCGTCATGCCTGACTTGATGGGTATGAAGAACATCCTCGTCATCAACGACGAGGCGCACCACTGCTACCGGGAAAAACCGCAAGATGCCGACGAAGAGGCGCTGAAAGGCGACGAGAAGAAAGAAGCAGAGAAGAACAACGAGGCCGCACGCTTGTGGATTTCCGGCCTCGAAGCCGTGAACCGCAAGCTGGGTGTCGCCCGCGTCATGGACCTCTCCGCCACGCCATTTTTCCTCAGCGGTTCGGGTTACGCCGAAGGCACACTGTTCCCGTGGACGATGAGCGATTTTTCGCTGATGGACGCCATTGAATGCGGCATCGTCAAACTACCGCGCGTTCCCGTGGCGGAAAACATTCCTGGCGAAGAGCTGCCGGTCTTCCGCGACCTGTGGAAGAACATCAGTAAAGACATGCCAAAAAAAGGCCGTGGCAAGGGCGAAGACCTCGACCCACTGAAACTCCCCACGCGTTTGCAGACCGCATTACAGGCTCTTTATGGGCACTACGAAAAGACCTTCAATCTATGGAATGAGAAGGGCATAAAAGTACCGCCCTGTTTCATCATCGTTTGCCAGAACACCGCCATCTCCAAGCTGGTTTACGATTTTATCTCCGGCTTCCAGCGCAAGAACGATAACGGCACCTCCACGCCGGTGAACGGACGCCTTGCATTGTTCCGCAATTTCGACGACACCACCGGCAACCCGCTGCCACGCCCAAACACGCTGCTCATCGACAGCGAGCAACTCGAAGCGGGCGATGCGCTCGACGATAATTTTCGCGGCATGGCTGCGGACGAAATCGAGCGGTTCCGTCGTGAGAGAGTGGATCGCGCCCGCGATGCCCGTGCCGGCGACAACATCACCGACCAAGACTTGCTGCGCGAAGTCATGAACACCGTTGGCAAGCCCGGCCAGTTGGGTGGCGCCATCCGCTGCGTCGTCTCAGTGTCAATGCTCACCGAAGGCTGGGATGCGAATACCGTCACCCATGTTCTCGGCATCCGCGCCTTCGGCACTCAGCTCTTGTGCGAGCAAGTGATTGGACGCGCGCTGCGCCGACAATCCTACGAGCTGAATGAGGAAGGCCTGTTCAACGTCGAGTACGCCGACGTGTTCGGCATTCCGTTCGACTTCACAGCCAAGCCGGTCATCGCGCCGCCGCAGCCACCGCGCGAAACGGTGCAGGTCAAGGCCATGCGTCCGGAACGCGATGCGCTCGAAATCCGGTTTCCCCGCGTTGAAGGCTATCGCGTGGAGTTGCCGGAAGAACGGCTGACCGCCGACTTCAACGACGAATCCATTTTGACACTCAGCCCCGCCCTTGTCGGCCCGTCCATTACCCGCAACTCCGGCATCATCGGCGAAGGCGTGGACATGAGCCTCAAACATCTGGGCGATATTCGGCCCTCTACACTGGTCTTCCATCTCACACAGCGATTGCTCTACACCAAATGGCGCGACCCCGGCGAGGACCCGAAGCTCCACCTCTTCGGCCAGCTCAAGCGCATCACCAAGCAATGGCTCGACACCTGCCTAGTGTGCAAAGGCGAAACATATCCCGCGCTACTCATGTACCAGGAACTGGCCGACATGGCCTGCAACAAACTCACCGCCGCGATCACCCGGCAGTTCCTTGGCGAGC
>JANOOV010000297.1:0-20245 GCA_031421535.1 Gammaproteobacteria bacterium | reverse complement strand
GTCCAATCGGCAGCAACGACTGGTATCGAGAAGTTCGCAACCATAGCGGCGGGTTGTACCCCTCATGCCGTATGCGCTGGATCAATTACAGAATGATAAAACCATCACGCAACTAGTACTGAAGAAAGCTCTCGACTGACGCCTTACCATTAATCTGGCCATTGAAATGCGCTGTCAGAACGTCAGCGAATAAACCTGAGACGAGCTCCGGATCGAACTCCTTTGGGTGCTGAAAAAGCACGGCGTCATGCATAGGAACCTTTAATTCCACATCCGGCACTGAGCTCAATCTAAGCAACGCCTTCTTGAAAATGAGCGAAGCTGTCCCTTGGACGACTTGACTCACGGCAGATCGCTTTTCCTTCTCGCTCAATAAATACAGAGAGCAGGGCCGGGTTGCCCGGTTCTAAGACGAAGTAACGCCCATCGAATACCAGTGGAACCGAGAAAGACGAGAATTCATTACCACCGAAACGGGCCATATCAATACTCCTTTGTGACAGCTAACGTTAAGTAGACACCCGAAATGTCGTTTTATGTTGCGACAGTCTGGTGTAATAAAACGCCTCGGTCAATAATAGCGCCCACGCCATCACCGCAGATCAATTTAGTACACCCGAATGACTACGCAAACTACACCAAATCAGATTGTCGCGAAACCCGCGCGCTTATTGGACCAACTGCGCGACCGAATCCGGCTGAAGCATTACAGCATTCGCACTGAACAAACCTATGTGGATTGGGTGCGGCGCTTTATTCTGTTTCACAGCAAGCGGCATCCAGCGCAGATGGGCAAGCTTGAGCTCGAAGCATTTTTGACTGATCTTGCAGTGGCGGGCAATGTATCGGCGTCAACACAAAATCAGGCGAAAAGTGCGTTGCTGTTTCTTTATCGCCATGTGCTCGATATGGATCTTCCCTGGTTGGAAAATGTGGAGCAGGCCAAGGCGCCGAAACGATTGCCGGTAGTCATGACTGCCTCGGAGGTGCGCGCTGTGCTTGATCGCATGCGCGGCACGTATGGCTTGATGGGTCGATTGTTGTACGGTACCGGCATGCGCTTGATGGAATGCGTACGTCTGCGTGTAAAAGATGTGGACTTCGAGCGGTGCGAAATCATTGTGCGTGAGGGCAAGGGTTTCAAAGATCGCGTCACCATGTTGCCGCAAGCGTTGGTTGAGTCGCTCAAGTTGCACTTGGAAAAAATACGCGCGCTGCATCAAGAAGATTTGGCCGCCGGGAACAGTGATGTGTACCTGCCGTATGCATTAGCGCGTAAATATCCCAATGCAGGTCAAGACTGGGGTTGGCAATACATTTTCCCATCGGCCAAGTTGTCGACCGATCCGCGTTCAGGTGCAGTGCGGCGCCATCACCTTGACGAAAAAGGATTGCAGCGCGAAATGCGCGCGGCCGTTGTCGCGAGCAAGCTCACTAAACCCGCAACGCCGCACACGTTCCGGCACAGTTTTGCGACGCATTTGTTGCAATCGGGTTACGACATCCGCACCGTTCAAGAATTGCTCGGGCACAAAGACGTGGCGACCACCATGATCTACACCCACGTGTTGAATCGTGGCGGGCGTGGCGTGGTGAGCCCGCTTGATCGGTAAAGCTTTGGCCGTTTCTAAACAAAAGCTGGGCGCATGTACAAAACACTCAAAGCACACGTAATTCTTCAAGGCATCTCGATAAACTCGCAATGAAACTTATTATCCTCGACCGCGACGGCGTGATTAACGAAGACTCCGACGACTACATCAAGTCGCCGGACGAATTCATTCCGATTCCCGGTTCGCTCGCGGCGATTGCGCGCTTGAAGCAAGCGGGCTACATCGTGGTGGTCGCCACCAATCAGTCCGGTGTCGCGCGACGCCTGTTTGACATCGGCACGCTCAACGCGATCCATGAGAAATTGCAGCGCGAGTTGGCTTGCTACGGTGCCAGTCTTGACGGAATTTTTTTCTGTCCGCACGGCCCGGCGGAGGGTTGTGAATGCCGCAAGCCCAAGGCCGGGCTGTTGCGCGAGATCGCAACGCGGTTTCAGGTGAATCTCAAGGGCGTGCCGAGCATTGGCGACTCATTGCGCGATATCGAAGCCGCACGTGAGGTCGGCGCAATACCCATCTTGGTCCAAACCGGCAAAGGCCAACGCACGCTGGAAAAACACGCTACCGAATTGCGCGCCGTCGCCGTATACGACGACCTGGCACGTGCGGTTGATGCGTTGGCAAACTGATTCATGCGCGCGCTACGCTCGGCCTTGTTTAATGCAGGAATGATTTTATTCGCGGTGGTGTTCGCCGTCGTCGGCCTGCTAGTTACGCCGTTCCCGTTCCGCATGCGCTACGCTTTTATCTCGCAGTGGGCGCGCGTCACACTGTGGTGGCTGGCAGTCACTTGCAATCTGCGTTTCGAGGTTGAGGGTCGCGACAATATACCGGTTGGCGCGGGGATTATATTTTGCAAACACCAATCGGCGTGGGAAACCCTGGCGCTACAGCGCATTTTCCCACCGCAGGTGTGGTTGATGAAGCGCGAGTTGTTGTGGGTTCCGTTTTTCGGCTGGGGCTTGGCGATGCTGGAACCCATCGCGATCAATCGCAGTGCAGGCACACGCGCTATTCGTCAATTGGTGACACAAGGCACCGCGCGGTTACGCGCCGGGCGCTGGGTGGTGATTTTCCCCGAAGGTACGCGCATGGCGCCGGGGCAGCGCGGCACCTATCACAAAGGTGGCGCATTGCTGGCGGAAAAGAGCGGCGCACCGGTGGTCCCGGTCGCGCATAACGCAGGCGAGTATTGGCCCAAGCATGGGTTCCTCAAAAAGCCGGGAATCATTCGCGTCGTCATTGGCCCGGCAATTGAGACGGTGGGAGTGAAAGCAAATGAGATCAACGCGCTGGCCGAGCAGTGGATTGAAACTCAAATGCAGCGCATCAGCGGTGCCTTCCCTGCACAAACCGACGCCGCAGAATAGACGCTGCTGCGCGCAAACGTTATCCTGTCGCTCCTTCGCAATGCGCCCGTAGCTCAGATGGGTGAGCGGCGGGCTTAGGAGCCGCGAACGCGAGTCATGGATGACGAGCCGGGCAGTAGCACCAGGGATGGGTCGAAGCAGTAACGCTTATAAGATACTTGCGCCCGTAGCTCAGATGGATAGAGTGCTGCCCTCCGAAGGCAGAGGCCACAGGTTCGACTCCTGTCGGGCGCACCAACAAAAACTCTGGCCTCCAATGTTAGAGTGACCCCGTTACTTTTTATCTTTTCCCAGCGGCTTGTCGGTTGCTGCCTGTTTACGCCATTGGTCATAACACGCAAGCCCGCAAAAATGCATCACATAATCTTGTACTTCCGCATTTTTCGCTTCGGATACTGGAATTTCTTTCATGCATACGTCGCATTGAATGGTTTCAACGTTGGTTGGCCGTAAGGGCGTTGCCATGGTGGTTATCTCCAAAAATGAAGCGGTCACATCGTCTCAGCCTACTCCTAAAAGTAAGTCGGTAGCAGGAGCCGATTTAATGTTTTTCCTCGCCTGCCGATATGTTTGATCAAACCCGGCACCCACGTTTACTTTACTAATCGCCCCACCAATTTCTTTCACGGCCTAATAAAAGCTGATTTCAGCTGTCTGCCCATTGGGGTTTTAGTCTGGCGGGTGTCTTGTCAACAACGCGACCCACTGACCCATCAGGAGCCAAGAGCCATGCTTAAAATGATTTACGTCGGGAACCTGCCGTTTACCGCCACCGATGAGGAAGTGCGTGGGTTGTTTTCCAAACATGGAACGGTACACACCGTAAAGCTGGTGATGGATCGTGATACCGGCAGGCCGCGCGGATTCTGTTTCGTGGAAATGGAAAACAACGCGGCGCATGTTGCGATTAGCGCGCTCAACGGCGCAGATTTTGGTGGGCGCAGCCTGCGTGTCAACGAGGCGCGGGATCGAGAAGACGCTCAGCAACGCAGGCCGCGCTACTGACCTGTTGACCTAATGCCAGCATAGCGATAACTTATCGCCCCTCGCGCACGGTGATTTTCAAAGTGCCGACAAACGACTTAATCAATTTTTGGAACTTTGACGAAGGGGATTTATATGCTGAACAGGTTGCGCGTGGTGGGTGTGGCGTCGTTGTGTGTGGCGCTGAATGTTTATGCGGGTGCCGAAGATCATGGCAAAGAAGCCCATTGGGGTTACGCAGGTGAGCACGGCCCGGCGCATTGGGGTGAGATGAAAGCCGAATTCAAGCAATGTCAGGCAGGACTGGAACAGTCACCCGTTGATATCGGCGACGCAACCAAAGGTGACTTGGCCAAGATCGAATTCAGCTACCAGCCGTCGCCCATCAAGCTGCTGAACAACGGCCATACCATTCAGGTGAATTACAGCGGCGACAGCTCGATCAAGATCGGGTCGCAGGTGTACAAGCTGGTGCAGTTTCATTTCCACAGTCCCAGTGAAAACACCGTAAAGAAAAAGCCCTTCGATATGGAGCTGCACTTGGTGCACAAAAGCGACAAAGGTGAGCTCGCCGTGGTGGGCGTGCTCATGCAAGGCGGGGTCGCCAACAAGACGCTGGACCCGGTGTGGGCCAACATTCCGAAGGAAATTAACAAGGAAACCACGTTGACGGCGCAGATCAACGCTGCGGATTTGCTGCCCGCCAAGCGGTCGTTCTACCACTTCAAGGGCTCGTTGACGACGCCGCCGTGTTCCGAAGGCGTGCAATGGTTTGTGATGAAGGAGCCGACCACCGTCTCGGCGGAACAAGTGAAGTCATTTGTCGCCGCCGTCGGTAACAATGCGCGTCCGGTGCAGGCGCTGAATCAGCGCAAAGTGGTCGCCTCCGAATAAAATTGTTTCGACCGGTTGTCCGGCAAAAAGCCGCCGACGGAAACGTCGGCGGCTTTTTTGCGTTCTTCGCATTTGAACCGCTGACGGTAAGTTTCCCGGCGCTGCGGTCGGGGCCTCGCACGCTCATGGAGAGGAGTTTTCTGCCGTAAATCTATGGTAGTACCGTACTCCCGCGCTCCCGCGCCGCCTCAATACAGACACCCTGCACGTGGACGTGCGGGTGCAGGGTTGACCATGTCGGCAGTCAATTTCAGGCCAAAAAAAGTTCGCATCGGCGATCTGTTGATCGAACACCAGATCATTTCGCAGGAGCAGCTTACTGCTGCACTTGCAACCCAAAAGCAGAGCGGTCACAAGCTCGGCCGGGTGCTGATCGAGAGCGGTTACATCAGCGAAGACCAGATGCTGGATTTTCTCGCCCAGCAACTCAAAATCCCGTACATCGATCTCAAGCGCTACCACGTTAATCCGGTGGTGGTCCGCGTCATCCCCGAGGCGCAGGCGCGGCGGTTCCGGGTGTTGGCACTTGAAGACGGTAAAGACGGCTTGCTGGTCGGCATGTCCGATCCCACCGACATTTTTGCATACGACGAGCTGAGCCGCGTGCTGCGTCGGCCGCTGCGCCTGGCCGTCGTGCGTGAATCCGATTTAGTCAAGACCATCGACCTGATGTACCGGCGCACCGACGAGATTTCGGGTCTGGCGCAGGAGCTGGAAGAGGAGATGTCGGCCTACGATGTTGACCTGCGCCAGTTGACGGTCGGCGACGGATCCATCGACGCACCGGTGGTCAAACTGTTGCAGACGGTGTTTGAAGATGCGGTGCAGGTCAACGCGTCGGACGTTCATATCGAGCCGGACGAGCGTGAATTACGCATCCGCTTCCGTATCGACGGCATCCTGCGCCTGCAAACCACGGCCGAGCGCCGCATCGGCACCGCGCTGCTGTCGCGCGTCAAGCTCATGGCCGGTCTGGATATTGCCGAGAAGCGGCTCCCTCAGGACGGCCGCTTCCAGGTCAAGGTGCGCGATAAAAGTATCGACGTGCGCCTTTCGACCTTGCCCGTGCAGCATGGCGAATCGGCGGTGATGCGCTTGCTTAACCAGTCCAGCGGCATCCTCGATCTGGGCAACATCGGCATGGAGCTCGCCATGCTGGAGCGTTTCCGGCAACTGATTGCAAGCCCGCATGGGGTGGTGCTGGCCACGGGCCCGACCGGCAGCGGCAAGACCACAACTTTGTACGGCGCGCTCAAGGAACTCAACCGGCCGACCAGCAAAGTAGTGACGGTGGAAGACCCGGTGGAGTATCGCTTGCCCGGTATTAACCAAGTGCAGGTGAATACGAAGATTGATTTGAGTTTCGCGCGCGTGCTGCGCGCGGTATTGCGTCAAGACCCGGACATTATTCTGGTGGGCGAGATACGCGACACCGAGACCATGGAAATCGCACTGCGTGCCGCGATGACCGGCCATCTGGTGCTATCGACCCTGCACACCAACGACGCGATCGCCACGGTTGCGCGCTTGCTGGACATGGGTGCGGAACCGTTTTTGATGGCCGCTGCGCTGCGCGCGATTGTCGCCCAACGGCTGGTGCGGCGGATCTGCGAAAGCTGCGTTGAACCATTTCAACCTGATGTCACGTCACGCGCCCTGTTGCGTAATGAGCTGGGCGCGCAGGCGGACGATCTGCAATTTCAGCGTGGCCGTGGCTGCACTTATTGCAACAGCACCGGCTATCAGGGCCGCATCGGTATCTATGAGCTGATCGCGATGGACGACACCCTGATTACCGCATTACACACCGGCGACGCGTTGCGCTTTGCCCAGGCGGCCCGGCAACAGGCGGGCTACCAAAGTTTGCGGCACAGCGCAATTGCACTGGCGGCACGCGGCCTGACCACGCTTGATCAAGTCATGCGCGTGACTTTCGGCATGGGGGGCTGACGCGGTGCCGGTATTTGACTACACCGGGCGCAACCGCCGTGGCGAGGCGGTGCGCGGACGCCTGGACGGTGTCAGCCCCAATGCGGTTGCCGATCAATTGTTCAGCAACGGCGTGACGCCCATCGACATCGTCGCGGCCCGCAACGGCGGCGATGTGCTGGTCGGGCTGCGTGCGCTGCGTCTGCAATTGAACGCAACCCGCATCGCGCTGACCGACCAGATTTTTTTCTGCCGCCAGATGTACACCTTGCTCAAAGCCGGTGTGCCGATTCTGCAAGCGTTGCGCGGCCTGCGCGACAGCTCGCAAAACCCGACCCTGGCCAAAGTGATCGGCAGCATCGGTGATGGCTTGGAGTCAGGGATGGATTTAACCAGCGCCGTCAACCGGCACAACGACGTGTTCCCGCCGCTGTTTATCAGCATGGTGCAGATTGGTGAAACCACCGGCAGCTTGCACGAATCTTTTCTGCAACTGGCCGCCTACCTGGACCGTGAACGTACGACCCGCGAGAGCATCAAGCAGGCGCTGCGCTACCCCGCCATGGTGCTGATCGCGATTTCCGTGGCCATGATCATTATCAACATCTTTGTGATTCCGGCCTTCGCCAAAATCTACGCGGGCTTCAAGGCGGAATTGCCGTGGGCTACCAAAATCCTGATCGGTGTATCCAATTTTTCTGTCACGTACTGGCCCGTCATACTGCTGGGCAGCGGGCTGCTGGTACTGGGTGTGCGTTGGTATATCGGCACCCCGCATGGTCGCTATCGCTGGCATCAGCTCATGCTGCATCTGCCCATCGTCGGGAGTTTGCTGATGCGCGCGACGCTGGGTCGCTTTGCGCGCGCACTGGCCATCACCATCAAGTCCGGCGTGCCGTTGGTGCAAGGCATCGCGGTCGTCAGCCGCGCGGTGGATAACGACTTTGTCGGCGCGCGCATCGTGCAGATGCGCGAAGGCATCGAGCGCGGTGAAAGCATCACCCGCACCGCAGCGGCTACCGCGCTGTTTCCGCCGCTGGTACTGCAAATGATCGCCGTCGGCGAAGAGACCGGCGCGGTCGACGATTTACTGATTGAAGTCGCCGACTACTACGAACGCGAAGTCGATTACGGCCTAAAAAATCTGAGCAGCGCCATCGAACCGGTGCTGATTATCGTCATCGGCATCATGGTGCTGATTCTCGCGCTGGGTGTATTCCTGCCGATGTGGGAGCTGGCGCGTGCGTCGCGCGGCGGCTGACATGCGCCACCGAACACACGGCTTCTCCCTGCTGGAACTGGTTGCGGTGCTCGCCATCATCGCGGTGCTGGCAGGCGTCGCCATCGAGCGCGTGTGGGGTATTCAAGTGGACGCGGAACGCGCCGCGATGGAGACCGTCGTGGGCGCACTGCAAAGCGCTCTGGGCATGAAGGTCGCCACGCTGTTACTGGCGACCGACCTCGCCGATTTTGAAGCCTTGGCCGGCAGCAATCCGATGCAGCTGCTTTCCGAAACACCCAAGAACTACCTCGGTGCGGTCGAGGATGCGGCGCGTGTTCGTGGCGGCCACTGGTACTTCAACGTGCATGAACGGGTGCTGGTTTACCGCGCCTACAACGTCGCCAATTTTCGCGGCGGCGGCGGCGGCGCCGACCCGGCGCAAGCACGTTTCGTCGTGCGCGTGGAATTGGAGGCATCACGAGCCGCGCGGCAAGATCAAGGTTTTGCGGGTGCGCGCCTGATGGCGCTGGAACCTTACGCATGGATCGAGCGGTAGCCGTGAGGCGCGCCGACTGTAGGGTGGGCATCGCCCACCTCCACAGCCGGGGTAGTGACGCGGTGGGCGGTGCCCACCCACGCCTATCAGCCTGCCGTTTTTAGGTTCAAGGCATCGCGGTGGCCGCATGGCATGGCTTGACGCGCTCACGCACGCTTTACGTTTACTGTAGGCATGCTTTACAATTAAGGGCATCCCTCTTTACGTTTAATCCCCGATGATTCCAGAGATCCGCCATTCCATTCTCGTCGCCATTGCCCAGGGTGGCAGCAATGTCGCAGCACGATTAGCCACGCAACATGGCGTGTCGCGCCAGTCGGCTAGCGCTTGGCTGTCGAAGTTGAAGCGGGAAATGGTGATCACCTCTTCCGGCGTCGGGCGCGGGGTTCGCTATCATCTGGCGACGCTGGCGCAGGTGCGGCAGTCCTACCCGCGCGCGGGCCTGCACGAGGACCGGGTGTGGCACGAGGCCATTGCCTCCACGCTGGACGATCTGCCGGCCAATGTGCGCGATATCTGGCACTACGCAGTCACGGAGATGGTGAACAATGCCATCGACCATTCTGGTTCGCAGCAAGTGACGGTGGAATTGCTGCGCGATGCGCTGAATACCACGGTGTATATCGCAGACGAGGGCGAAGGTATCTTCCTGAAAATTCAGCGCGCACTCAACTTGTACGACCCTCGCGAAGCGATTCTCGAATTGGCCAAGGGCAAACTGACCACCGACCCGGCCCACCATACCGGCGAGGGCATCTTTTTTTCGTCCAAGGTGATGGATGCCTTCGATATTCGTTCCGGCACGCTGCACTTCATGCACGACGAGTGGGGAGCGGACGTGTTGCTGGAGCGCCCCGCCAATGCGCCGGGCACGCTGGTGCTGATGCGGTTAGCCAACGATAGCGTGCGCACCTTGCAGGAGGTCTTCGTTTATTTTGCCGCGCCGGAGGAATACACCTTTGCCAAGACGGTTGTGCCAGTGCGGCTTGCGCAGCATGAAGGGGAGAAGTTGGTATCGCGCTCGCAGGCCAAGCGGCTGACGCTGCGCTTTGAACGCTTTCAAACCGTGGTGCTGGATTTCGCCGGGGTGGAGGAAATCGGCCAGGGATTTGCCGATGAAGTGTTCCGCGTGTTCCAGCAGGCGCATCCCGCGACGGCCCTGTTGCCGATACACATGACACCCGCAGTGGAAAGTATGTTCAAGCGGGTGATGAAGGGATGACATGAGCAGGATCGGGCAGCTCGAAAAGAAAACCCAAAATCGGGTCGTCGTCCTGCTTCGGAACGAACTGAACTATCGCACTTTCGGCGATTGGACCTTGGTGTCTGAAGCTAATGGCACTGCGCGCGGCGGCGCAGACCCGGCGCAAGCGCGTTTCGTCGTGCGCGTGGAATTGGAGGCATCACGAGCCGCGCGGCAAGATCAAGGTTTTGCGGGTCGCCTGATGGCGCTGGAACCTTACGCATGGATCGAGTCGCCGCCGTGAGGTTTTTTAGGGCTCAAGTTAATGCGCAGTGCGCCGATATGGAAATCATGGTGGCGGACGCCCGGTAGCCTGCAAACCCTGAGATTTTTGCGTCGGTCGTGACAATTAATAGTCTGGGTCATGACAAATATGCAACCTCAAGCTAAATATTTTTGGAGACGCGAATTATGAACAAGCGGCAAACGGGTTTTACGCTTATTGAGCTGGTGGTGGTGATCCTGATTCTCGGCCTGCTCGCCGCCGTGGCGTTCCCGCGTTATGCGGCCTTGAGTACCCAGGCGCGTATTTCCAGCATCAACGGCGTTGCCGGCGGTTTGCGTGGTGCGGTTGCGTTGGTGCGTGCGCAATATCTCGTAAACAACAACACAGCGGCTACGACGGTCACCATGCTGGACGGCACGGTGGTGACGACGAGCGCGGGCGTCAATGGTGGCATCCCGATAAGCACGGCGGCGGGCGGTATCGACAATGCCATGCTGACACCGACCGGCTACACCTTCACTGTTGGGGCCACCGCTACCTTCGTCCTGACCGGGGTGGCGAATTGCCAAGTCAACTACACCGGAGCCACAGGCCTCATTGTTGTGGACCCGTCCGGCTGTTGAGCCGGTGTCTTTTTATGAAAGAGGGTTGAATATGAACAAACGTCAAAGCGGTTTTACCTTGGTTGAGTTGGTGATGGTGATCGTGATCCTCGGTGTTCTGGGGGCGACCGCGTTACCGAAATTCGTGGATATGGGCGGCGATGCGCGGGCGGCGGTGATGAAGGGCGTCGAGGGCTCCATGCGCAGCGCCAATGTCGCCATCTACGCGAAAGCTGCTGCAAATGGCAAGCTGGCCGCTGCGGGTCCCACGCAAAACGTGAGCATTCTTGGCGCAACCGTGAATCTGGACTTTGGATACGCCAGAGACGCTGTGGAGTTAGCCAAGGTCATGGATCTGTCTCCGGCAGGCGATTTCACGACCGTCGTCGGCAGCGTCACTCACGCAAAGGCCACGACGGCGGCCAGTTGTGTGATCACCTACTCGGCAGCGACCAGTGCAGTGGCACCGCCGGGCTATGTGCCGAGTACGGGTGGTTGTTAGCCAGCCGGTACGTCGGCAGGATGTCGCGCTGCCGGTAGCAGATACCGTCGCAATAATGTCAAGTCATGGCGGGGTGTTGAGCGATCAGCACCCCGTTTTTCATGGTGAACGCAACATGAAACCCACGCCCGGATGCCCGCGCACTAGCGGCTTCACGCTGATCGAGATGATCGCCGTGATGGTGGTTTTGTCCGTGCTCGCGGCCACCGTGAGCCTACGCTGGGGCGCGACTGATTCGACCATTTCGTATCAAGCTGATCTGCTGGCCCGTAATCTCCGTCATGCCCAGATGCTGGCGATGACCTGGGGCCAGTCGCTGCGCATCACTGGCACCGGCGCCAGTTACAGCGTGGCCTGCGTGGCAGGCAGTCCATCGCCGCCCTGTAACACCAGCCCGGGTCCGGTCATCGATCCCGCCACCGGCAGTGCGTTCACTGTAACCCTGAGCAATAACGTAACCGTCTCGGCGACCGCAGTGGAGATCGACAGCCTGGGTCGGCCGCTCAGCGCGGGCGTGCTGCTTAGCGTCGCACGCATCTTCACCCTCAGCGGCGCCGGACAAACGTGGTCAGTGAGAGTTGCGCCCATTACCGGCTTCGTGAGTGTGAGTTCGCCATGAAAATTTGTACGCGCGGTTTCACGTTAATCGAAGTGGTCGCCACGATGCTGCTGCTGAGCGTGGGTGCGGTCGGCATTCTGGGGATGTACAGCACGGTGGGCCGCACGCTAAGCAGTAATCAAGATATCCAGACCGCCGCGCAGTTAGCCCAGGAATGCAGCGAGTATGTGCTGGCGCAGCGCCGCAACAACGCGGCGGTGGGTTATGCGGGCGTGACCGGCATAAATTTTTGCAGCGCGGCGTTGCCGGTGATGGCTTCCTTCAATCCGGTCACCACCACCATTACCAGCCCCTATGCACCGGCCTTCTGCCCCGGCACGTGCAAGTTGGTCACTATCTCCGTTACCAAGGGCGCGGATGTTGTCGCTACTTCCAGTCTGATGTTGGTGAACTACTGATGTCGTCCGCGCCGCGCCGGAACCAGGGTTTCAGCATGGTGGAAGCCGTGGTGGCCATCCTGCTGCTGAGCATTCTGGCGCTGGCGGCGATGCCGTTGATCAGCGGCGGAGCCGAGGCCTATCAAATCACCTCCTCGCAGGTCGTGACATTAAGCAAGCTGCGTTACGCCACCGAACGCATCGCGCGTGAACTCCGCGCGGTACGCCGCACCGGAGTCAATTACGACACCACCACCGCGCCCGGCGCCAACGTGGTGTTCACCAAGCTCGACGGTAATCAAGTGACCATCACCGGCGCCCCCCCCTGGTGAGCTTGGGTTACCAAATTCCGGCCACGACCGCAACGCTCACCGATCAGGTCAGCGCGTTGGCGTTTCGCTTTCTTGACATTAACGACAACGTGACCGCCTCGACGGCGCTGGTGGCGTTCGTGGAAGTGACCTTGTCGCTCACGGTGGACGGCGCGGTGTTGCAGCAACGCACGCGCGTGAGCTTGAGGAACGTGCAATGAACCGTAAATTCCAGCGTGGTGCGGCCGCGTTGATGATCATGTTATTTCTGCTGGTGGTCGGTACGGTTGCGGTCGTCACCGCATTGTCAACTTCAGGCTCCGATACCGGCGACACCGCCTATCAGCACAACAGCGTGGCGGCCTTGGCCTTGGCGGAAAGCGGCCTGGAGCGCGTGGCTGGGCGTTTGTCGACCGGAACCGCCTGTGTCAGCCTGGGCACCGAAGGCCCGTACAGCTTGGGGCAAGGGACCTTCAGTATTGTTACACCGGCACCCTATATTGACATTGGCTGGTGCCGCGTGCGCGTCAGCGGTACCGTGGGTGCCGTCAACCGCACCGTCGACGCCTGGCTGAGCGGCGATTCAATCGCCCTTGAACAACAAAACAACGCCAGCGGTACGACCAATGGTCTGACGTTCGCGCATAACGTAGCCGGTGCCAACCGGGTGTTGCTGGTGGGCGTCACGGTGGATCAGGCTGGCACCGCGGTCAACTGGGTGCGATACGCTGGGGTGGATTTGATCCGGCAGGCCAGTATCGGCACCGGAGGCCGACCGCGTGCGGAAATCTGGTCACTGGTGAATCCACCGGTGAACACCAACAACGTCGTCGTATCGCTTACCGGTAGTGACCAGGTCATCGCTGGCGCAATGTCGTTTACGGGGGTGGATTTGACCACGCCGTTCGACGCGGCAGGGCAGACATCCACGAGCAATTCCAATGCAGCGGCGATAACGATTACCCCTGTTACCAACAACACCTGGATCATGGATGTGATGTCGGCGAACAACAGCGTGACTGCGACCATGGGTACGGTTACCCCCGCCTCGGCGGGTGCCGCACACACCCAACAGTGGAACCTGTCGGTGGGTGGGAATATCCGGGGCGCTGCGTCGTTATATGGTCCAGTTAACCCCGCTGCAGCAACCACAATGCGATGGACGCTTGCCAGTGGCCAGAGATGGACGATGGCGGTCGTGGCGTTACGGCCCAGCGGCAGCGCACAGATTGTGCGTTGGAGTGAAGTGGTGAATTGATCGTTGCACCATTCATTTTTGACGTGGTTGTGCCGCTATATCTGCATACGGTTTGAAAGGCTGGCCGGTATTGGAGTTCGCGGTTCCCATGTCATGCACAATCTTTCAATGCGGCGTGTCGCCACCTCACGGGAGTCCACCATGCTTGCGCTCCTGAAACGTCGCCGGGCGCCACCGGGCCTTACGGCCATCGGCCTGCTGGACGACGGCGTGTGTCTGGCGCAAGTGGCGCGCGGCCCGAGCGGGCGCCCGCAATTGACCGCGTGTGAATACCGGCCCTGGGGTGCGCACGGCGAACGTAAAGTCCTGGCCCGTTTGGCGGCGGATCACGGCCTTAAGCGCGCGCGCTGCACCACTCTGCTTGCGCATACTGATTACAGCCTGTTGGTCACGGAAGCTCCGGAAGTCCAGTCCGACGAGCTTAAAACCGCGTTGCGCTGGCGTGTGAAAGACCTGATCGATTTCCCCATCAATGACGCGACGCTCGACGTCTTCGACGTGCCCGGTGCAGCGGCGTCCGGACGTGGGCGCGAAATGTATGCGGTCGCCGCGCGTAACCCGGCGGTGCAGCGGCAGGTTGACCGGCTGACCCGTTGCGGAGTCAATCTTGACATTATCGACATCCCCGAGCTTGCGCAACGTAATCTGGCGGCGCTGCTGGCGGCGGATGAGCGCGGTGTGGTGTTACTGTCGTTTACCGCGCGCGCGGGATTGATGACACTGACTAAAGGCGGCGAGTTGTATCTGAGCCGCAATCTGGACGTGGGCCTGGATCTGTTGCGCACGGCGGATGCGTCCGGCCATCTCAGCCGTATCGTGCTCGAAGTGCAGCGCTCGCTCGATTACTTCGAAAACCGGTTTCGCGCCGCGCCAATCAATTATCTGGTGCTGTCGCCGTCCGCGCGCAACATCCCCAATCTGGTCAGCGACCTCAGCAGCAATCTCAGCGTAAAGGTCGAAGTCATGAACTTGGCCCAGTTGCTGGATTACGCGACGACCGTGCCCGCCGAGTTTGAAACGCTCGGGCTTGCGACACTCGGTGCCGCGCTGCGCCACGACGCGGTGGCGCCATGAGTCAACAAGTCAATCTCTACCATGAAAATTTTCGTCGCCAGAAGCAAAATTTCTCGGCCCTGACCCTGCTGCACGCCAGTGCCGTGGTCGCCGTCGGCGTGCTGCTGCTGGCCGGGCTGAATGCCTGGCAGGCATGGAATCTCAAGCAAGAGCTGGCACGCGTCGAACAGCGTCATGCCGTTGCACTCAAGCGTCTGGGACAAACCCTGCGCGAACATCCGCCGCGTTCCGGCAATGCGGAATTGTCCGCGCAGGTGACGCAGCTTGAGAGCATGGTCAAAGCTTCTCGGCACACACAGGAGGTGCTGCAACGTGACATGTTTCGCGACAGCCAGGGTTATTCGGTATATCTGACAGCGCTGGCGCGCCAGTCGGTGGCCGGTGTGCGGCTGACCGATATCGAGATCACGGGCGCGGGTCGGCAGTTACTGCTGCGCGGCCGCACCACGCAAGAGGCGATGGTGTTGCGCTACTTGCAGCGCCTGGCGACGGAGCAGGTATTGGCAGGCTTGGAATTCCCGCGTTTTAATCTGATCCGTCCCGAGGATGACGATCCCAATACCGGCAAGGCGCGCCCACCCGCCGACTACCTTGAATTTGAAATCAACACCACGCCCCGCACGGTGGCCGCACCATGACCGACACGCTGCGCCGCAGCTTTACCCAGCTTGCGGAACGCATCGACGTGATGACGTTGCGCGAACGCGGCCTGATTTTTTTCAGTCTGATGGCGGTGCTCTACTTTGCCGCCAACAATCTGGTTCTGACGCCGACGTTCAAATACAACCAGCAACAGGAGCAGACGTTGCGCGCCCGGCACGACCAGATCAAGCAGCTTGATGAGCAGATGCAGAGTGCGCTGCGCGCGAACCACAACGATGTGGATGCCGAACAGCAGCTCCGGCTCAAGAGTTTGCGCGCGCAGTTGGCGCAGCGCGATCCGACGCAGGCTGGCGCCAGCCGCAGTCTGGTTCCGCCGACCGAGATGGTCGCGCTGGTGGAGCAGATTCTGTCGCGCAATCGTTCTCTGCAAGTCATCCGCGTCGAAAACCTGCCGCCCGAATTGCTGGACGCGCCAACCACCGGCAGCGCCCCGGCGGTAAGCACGGCGACATCCAGAATTTTCCGGCATGGCATGCAGATCGAGTTGCGCGGTCGCTACGTTGACATCGTGAACTACTTGCGCGAGCTGGAAGTGCTGCCGTGGAAAATGTATTGGGGCCGCTTCACCCTCACCGCCGAGGATTACCCGAATTCGCGCATGACCTTGGTGATTTACACCTTGAGCCTGCAGTCGGGCTGGATGGGGACGTGAAGCTTTTTCGGAACCGGCCGATGGTTAAACTATGCAACGCATCCTAGCGATCATCTTCGTCCTGTTTGCGGCGTGTACCACGTCGGTCGCGGCGGTTCTGGGCGAATTGCCCGATCCGACCCGGCCACTGGGCGGGCGCACGGTTGCTCCGGCTGCAATCCCGCCTCCGATTCAGGCGCCCGTAAGCGTTGTGCAGTCGATCCTGGTGTCGCCGCAGCGCCGTTTGGCGGTGATCAGCGGACGCATCGTCAGCGTCGGCGATCAGCTTGGTGATGCCGTGGTGGCTGAGATCCTTCCTTATGAAGTGGTGTTACAGCGCGGCGGCAAAGAAGAGCGCATGCGGTTGATGTCGCGCCTGAACAAGCAAGCGGTTAACCGGACCAAGGAATAATAATGTCGAGTAGCGACTTCAGAGCAACAGGAAATGGCGGTGCGCTGGCCGTGATACTAAGCTTGACATTATCCGGCTGCCAGAGCGATCCGTATAAATGGAGCGACGCGTCGGCGCGCGCGATCGAGCGCGATCTGGTTGCGGCGCGACAACCGGCCGCTGCTGAAGCGTTGCCGACTGACGTCAAACAGGCGCTGTTACCACCCATGCCGGGCGGCGCGACCTCCGTCCGCACCGCCGTCGTGCCGGAAGCGCGCTTCGACCTCGCCGTCAACAACGCCCCGGCCGCCCAGGTGTTTATGGGACTGGTCGAGAACACACCGTTTGGAATGGTGGTGCATGCCGACGTGACCGGAACCCTGTCGCTCAACTTGAAGAATGTGACGGTTGACGAAGCCATGCTGGCGATACGCCGCGTCTACGGTTTTGAATTCACGCGTGAGGGTGGCCGCTATTACGTGCATGGTCGCGGTGGTCTGCAATCGCGGGTGTTTCCGGTGAATTACCTCAATTTAACGCGACGCGGAAAATCCGACACCCGCGTGACCTCGGGCGAGCTCACGCAGAGCACGACCGGCGGTGCATCGGGCGGCGCCGGTGCCGCAAGTTCGGAGCGCGTGTCCAGCATCCGCGTCGAAACCGATTCGCAGGCTGACTTCTGGAAAGAACTCAAGGAAAGTCTCACCACCTTGATCGGCACCGAAGCCGGCAGGCAACTGGTGGTGAATCCGCAGGCCAGCATGGTGATCGTGCGCGCCATGCCCGACGAGTTGCGGCTGATCGAAGAGTATCTGGGCGTCACGCAGCTCACGCTCAACCGTCAGGTGATTCTGGAAGCGAAAATTATCGAAGTCGAGTTGAGCGATGGATTTCAGACCGGGATTAACTGGGCCCGGGCCGGGACCTCGACATTTTCACAAACCGGCGGCGGCACCGCGCTTGGCGGCAGCGGCCTGAGTGACAACGCGGGTTCCGGCGGTACTCTGCTCGGCACTCTGCCCAACAACCTCGCCACCTCGGCTTTCGGCGGTGTGTTCAGCGTCGCCACCAACGCGGGCAATTTTTCGGCGTTCATCGAGTTGCTGAAAACCCAGGGCTCGGTCCACGTGTTGTCAAGCCCGCGCGTGTCCACGGTCAACAACCAGAAAGCGGTGATCAAGGTCGGCGGCGACGAATTTTTTATCACCGGCATCACCAACACGCCGATTGCGACCGGCACCTCGACGGTGTTTTCCACCGAAGTAAAATTGACGCCGTTTTTCAGCGGCATCGCGTTGGATGTCACGCCGCAGATCGACGACAGCGGTAATATCATTTTGCATATCCATCCGTCGGTCAGCGAGGTTGAGCAACGCGACAAGTCTTACACCATTAACGGCTTGAATTCGACCCTGCCGCTGGCCGCCAGCACCATCCGCGAGTCCGACAACGTGGTGCGCGCCGCCAGCGGCCAGATCATTGTCATCGGCGGCTTGATGAAAGAAGGTACCAGCGAAGACGACGCCAGCGTGCCGTTCCTGGGCGATATTCCGATCCTCGGTAACCTGTTCAAGCACAAGCGCATCACCCGCATCAAAAAAGAACTGGTGATCATGCTCAAGCCCACCATTGTCGACCACGGCCAGGTGTGGGGCCAGGTGGTGGACGAAGTGCAGGGCCGCATACAGAATCTCAAGCGTTAGCCCGCCATGTACGAAACCCATTTCGGCTTTCGCGAACTACCCTTCACCATTACGCCTGACACCAGTTTTTTTCTTGCCCAGGCGTCTCACCACGAGGCACTGAATACTTTGCTGGTGGCGGTGCGCAGCGGCGAAGGATTCATAAAAGTGACCGGCGAAGTCGGCACCGGCAAAACGTTGCTGTGCCGCAAATTTCTGGCGTCGCTCGCAGCGGGCGACTTTCTCACCGCCTACATCCTCAACCCGTATCTGGAGCCACTCACGCTATTACGCGCCATCGCGGATGAGCTGAATGTTAATGTCGAGCCGGGCGCCGATCAGCATCAACTACTCAAGGCGCTGACCAAGTTTCTGGCCGACAGCTATGCCGGGGGGCGTCGTGTGATCTTGTGCCTGGATGAAGTGCAAGCCATGCCGCTGGAAACGCTGGAATCACTGCGTCTGCTGACCAATCTCGAAACCGAGCGCCGCAAACTTTTGCAAGTGGTGCTGTTCGGGCAACCGGAGCTGGATGCACGTCTGGCGGCGCCATCGATCCGCCAGTTGCGCCAGCGCATCAGCTTTGCCTGCCGCCTGCGACCACTTAATGTCACCGAGGTTGACTATTATCTTGCGCATCGCCTGACCATTGCCGGTTATCGCGGGCCGCGCTTGTTCACCGCAGCGGCCGTGCGCATGTTGCACCGCCGTGCCGAGGGCATTCCGCGACTGGTAAACATTCTCGCGCACAAGGCGCTGATGGTGGTTTTCGGTGCGGGTCTGCATAAAGTCGATATCGGGCACGTACGGCAGGCGGCAGACGATACCGAATCGGTCGCGAACGGCGGCGGCTTGCGGCGCTGGTTGCCGAGTTGGCTGCATTCGTACCGGTTGCGCGCATGAGTCTGATTAACAACATGTTGCTGGATCTGGAAGCGCGCCCGGCGTCATTGGCGCCGGAGGCGGCGGCGCGGCCCATTTACCAGGATCTGCATGCGGCGAACAGCGCGCCGCCATCCGCTCCCCGGGCGCGCAGGAGTCTGGTCTTGACACTGCTTGGCGTAACCGCCGCTGCGCTCGGTGGGTGGCTGTGGCCGTCGCCCACCGCGATTTCATACCCGGTGGTCACTGCCCCCGTCGCACCGGTTACCGCGCTGATCGAGTCTTTGCCTGACGCGCCCCCGACGCCGGAAATCACGCCGCCGCCGACTACCGCAGGGCGGGTGGCCGATCCGGCTCCAGCCGTTGCGGTTGAAGCGCCGCAATTGAGCGTTGTTACTGAAGTCACGCCTCCCCAACGCATCAAGACGCGGCTCGTTTCCAGCCCGCCGCCCACGCCCGCGCCGGAGCCCGTAAAAGTCGCGCCTGTGACCGTGATCAAAACACAACGCGTCGTGTCGGCGGCCGAGCATGCACAGGATGCCCACCAGGAAGGCCAGCGCCGCTACGCGGAACAAAACTACCCGGAGGCCGAACGCCTCTGGCGGTCGGCGCTGGACTTCGACGCACAACAGCGCCAGTCGCGCGCACAACTGGCCACCCTGTTGCTCGCCGCCGGGCGCAACGCCGACGCTCAGGCACTGCTCGAACAAGGGGTGGCCTTGGTTCCCGACCATCCCGAATTTGCCTTAATGCTGGCGCGCATCCAGCTTGAACGTGGGCAGGAAACCGAAGCCTTGATGATGTTGGAGCAGGCCGCGTCACATACAGCGGGTGATGTTGACATCAACGCCTTCATTGCCGCCTTGCAGCAGCGCGCCGGTCAGCATGCACAGGCCACACAGCGTTACCGGCAGGTGCTGGTCACGCGCCCATTGGAAGGGCGTTGGTGGGTGGGCCTGGCCATTTCACTGGAAGCACAACAGGACTGGCCTGCGGCACGCGCGGCTTATGCCCGCGCAATCGACGCCCAGCTCACCCCGGAACTGACGCGCTACGCCGGGCAGCGGTTGGCGGCGTTGCGCAATCATCCATAATCCCAGATCCCAGAATTTCGTACCCTATCGTCTCAATTTCCCGTTTAAGACTACCCCACCTGAGTCGTGCCTGAGTGTTGCTCATTTTCGGCGGATGAGCCAAAATCGCCGCTCGCGCGCGGGGT
>JANOOV010000296.1:0-4008 GCA_031421535.1 Gammaproteobacteria bacterium | reverse complement strand
GGTAATTATGTCGTCAGGATTCAAAAAGCCGTCAGACTCCATGATGCGGATGGAGTCACGGAAGGTGTAGTTGAGGGGAGGGTTTCTTTCCTGATTGGTGAAGGTCGCGGTATACGTTACCCGCAGCGTCCAGGTGTTACCTGATTTCGATGCAGTGATGGGCTGGATATTTGTAATATTCATGGCGATGCTCCTGATGTGTGAGTGAATGTTTCAAGATGTACTTTCCGGTTGAACGCACACTGCAAGTACGAGGCGAAGCATGCGACTTGCGTGGATCGGCACGCAGCAAACAATTGCGCTCTTGCGGCCCGTAAAAATAGACATCGCCCGCGCCAACAATTTATCTTGCGCTGGCGCGTGTTCACTTTATCCGGCATTAACTTCCGCTGAAAAACCTGCATGATTTTTTTCTTCCATCAACTAAACTTAATGCCGGAAGTTATCAACCTAGAAACTGCGACGATGACAATGGCACCATTGCTTGACACATATATTCCCGAGCGACGCTTCATGCTTGCGGCCATCGCACAGGCGGAGCAGGCGTTGCCGCGCGCGGAGGGTGGTCCGTTCGGTGCGTGCATCGTGCGCGGCGATGTGGTTGTGGCGTGCGCCAATAACACGGTGCTGCGCGATAACGACGCGACCTGTCACGCCGAGGTCAACGCCATCCATAGTGCGTCGCGCGCGCTGGGCAGTTTCGACTTGTCCGGGTGTACGATTTACTCGACCACCGAACCCTGCCCGATGTGTTTTTCAGCGATCCATTGGGCGCGCATCGAGCGGATTGTTTACGGCACCTGCATTGCCGATGTACAACGCCTGGGATTTAACGAACTGGCGATCTCCAACGAGCAGTTGCGCACTTTGGGTGGCTCGCAGATTCTGATCACGCGGGATTTCATGCGCACGGAATGCGCATCGTTGCTGGCGCGCTGGCAAGCACTGCCGGGCGCACGTCTCTACTGATTGCGAAAATCGCGGGCAAAAAAAAGCGCGCTCAATGGATTCGAAAGCGCGCTATGAAAACGAAGCAGCGGGGGAGCTGCTTCGTTGGGGGAGGAAAGAGGGTTAAAGCGTTACGCGGGGGGCGTAATTCAATAACCATTTCACAGGCCATAAGATGTGGCTGCCGGTTGGAAGTTCAATGGGTGTGAAAAAACTTTTCTGACCGGGCAGGCGAGTCGGTATCCTACTGACGGGCGTACGCAGCGCTCTGTTCGCAAGCGCACATAGGGACTGCACATGGCACAACTACTGACTTTATCGCGTGCCGCCCGGCTGGTGGGCATCAGTCGCGGCGCGTTACAGCAACGTATGAAAGACGGCGATTTACCGACCTTTGAAGGCAAGATCGCCGCATCCGATTTGGTTCGTTTATACCCGCATACGCGCATTGAGCAGGACCAGGAGCTGGAGCGGGTCACGCACATTAAAGAGACGGCATTTGCGCGGCGCGTGCGCGAGCGCATTTTGCCCGACGCCGAAGTGCTGGCGATGCGGGTGCAGGAGCTGGGCATGGCATTGGTGCGCAGCCAGACGCTTGCCGAACACTATCGCGACGTGTTGGCGCGCGTGCACGGGGAATTGTCGAGCTCACCCCCCGCGCTGGCATCGCGCGCATTGCTGGAGCAAATGGAGTCGGCGCTGCGCCAGCCCGCACTCGCCAAAATCGACGCTGATGCGTTGTGGGCGCAAGACAGCGTACTGCGCGTCATGACTGCACATGTGCGCACCGAGCCTGCCGGTCATGACTTTTTTGTCGAAGGCGCCGACAGTCTGCTGGACGCCGGCCTGCGCGCCGGGCTGGCGCTGAGCTACGGATGCAGCGACGGCCGCTGCGGCCGCTGCACAGCGCGCCTGCTGGCGGGGCGGGTCAAACCCATCGACGGCGGTGATGCCGCAGTGAGCGACACCGAGCGTGGCGCGCGGCACATTTTGTTGTGTGCCAATACCGCCGTCACCGACCTCGTGATCGAAACCGCCGAGGCGGCGGGTCCGGGCGACATTGAAGTACAACACGCCCCGGCGCTGGTCAAAAGCATCACCCATCCCACGCCCGACATGGCACTGTTGCACGTGCAGACACCACCGCCGCAACGGCTGCGGTTTTTAGCCGGACAATCGTTTCAGCTCGGTTTGCCCGGCGGTAGCAAGGTGGAATTGCCCGGCGCGGGTTGCCCCTGCGACGCACGCAACTTGTACTTTCACGTGCGCCGCGACAGTGTGTTCCCCGCTGCCGCGTTTGAACAATTACAAGAAGGCCAAACCATCAACGTTGTCGGACCTTACGGCGAATTCGCGCTGGACCAGGATTCACCGCGCGCGGTGTTGTTCCTGGCCTGCGGCACCGGTTTTGCGCCCATTCAGGGAATGATCGAGCATGCACTGGCGTTGGACAACGCACCGAGCTTGACTTTGTACTGGCTGGCCGCACGCGTTGTAGATCACTACCTGGATAACCTGTGCCGCTCGTGGGCGGATGCTTTGGATAATTTTCATTACACGCCGGTCACCGTGCCTGCGTATCAGGGAAATTTTGCGGACGCCGTACAACACATCGTTGCCGAATATCCAGCGCTGCAGGACTTCGACGTTTACATTGCTGGCCCCGCAGTATTCGTTACCGCCGTGGAAGAGGTGCTGGCGACGCGGGTGTTTCCGCGCACACAGTTGCACAGCGTGATCGCGCCGTGAGTGCGTGAATGCGCGCTTTCATGGGGTCAGCTGTAGCGAATTCCCTTTCCCTGCGGTCGGACAGATGCACCGTATCCGACCACAGGGGGTTTGCGCTGAAGCCCATACTTCTAAATGTCCTGCGGAATTCCCGCAGAAGTTATTTCACAGTAAACGTGTCCGCATCTGCGCCGTCACCGGCCGCGAGGTTGGTGCACGTAAGTTTGCTACCTGCTTTTATCAGGCCGCTATTGGCGGCCAGCGCGTTGTTGATTTTGCAGATGAGCGTGCCTTTGGTGGCGGTGGCTGCATAGGTCACCATTTTGCCCGCGCAGACGTTGACTACACTGGTCGTCGGGTTGGGCGTGAAAGAACCGGCGTTAGTAATATGGCCGGTGAATGAAACCTTGACCTCCTCGTTGACCGCCCCCGTACCCGGACCCACGCTCACGACGGTCGTCACCGGATTGAGCAGCGTGCAGTCAGTAGTAAAGGTGAAGTTTCCCGGGCTGATTGCGGTACCGTTGGGTGTGGTCACCGTAATCTTGCCCGTCGTTGCGCCCTTCGGAGTCATGAAAAACAGAATCTCCGGGGTGACATACTGTACGTTCGGGGCAGCCGTGCCATTGAGCCAGACTTTATTCTGCCCAGGATTCTGTCCGGGGATGGCGGGCACCCTGTCGGGCATGAAGTTGGTCCCATCAACCCTGACGATTGTGATCGTATCCGGCTTGCCGAAGGCGGGGCTTATGGAGGTGATGGTGGGACCCGGAATCACCGTGAAGTCCTCCATGCTCGGCACACTGCCAGTGGGTGTGGCCACGATGATCTTCCCCGTCGTTGCAGTGCGCGGGACCATGAAAATCAAAATTTCAGGGGTTACCACTTGCCGGATAGGGGCATCCACGCCGTTGAGGCTCACCGTGGTCTTCCTGAAGCCAGGATCAAAGTTCGTCCCAGTGACGATCACGAACGTCCCGTTCAGACCGGCGGCGGGACCGGAGCTGGGGCTGAAGGAGGTAATGGTGGGCGCCGGAAAAATACCTGTGGTCACGGTGCTCGCACTATTGTTTCCAGGGACCGTATCTTCAAATGTGCCCGGCAAGACGGTGCTTGCCGTCGCGGTAATGCTGTTCGCAACCGGTGGAAGTACGTTAAGGACAAAGTCCCGCGTCCCGCCTTGCGCAAGTTTGCCCAAGTAACAGGTGACCGTAAGACCCGAGGCATAACAGTCTGGTGAAGTGGAACCATTGGGCACATAGCTCGAACCCGCAGGCAGGGTAACCTTGACCCGTCCATCGGGCACCGTTCCCGGGCCGTTGTTGATTGCAG
>JANOOV010000295.1:0-1950 GCA_031421535.1 Gammaproteobacteria bacterium | reverse complement strand
CCAGAGCATTTGTTGCGTGCACAGCTGCTACAAGTACTCTACTGTCAACGCCAAATAGAAATGTCCGCTTTCCTGCAAAGTAGAAATGTCCCCTTTTCCCTTCGCCCCCCGTGCTACGGAGCGGCGCACTGCCCCTCGTGGGCGGATTTGCCGAGGGGCCTGTTTCTCCACGGATGATCCGGTGCAGGTTTGTGTCCCGTATCGCACCGCGCCATCGCTTTATCCACGCGGGCATTGACCGATTTGCTGTCTGCCACAGGGGCTTGACTTCGTTGCTTGTCCATCACGCTATAGGTCAGTTTGCGCTTTTTCCAGAGCAGTTCTTTTTTGCCATCAAAGTGTTCGTGGACCATGACCTTTGCTCCTCGCAGTCCCAGTCCGGTACCGGTGGTTTCTATTTGAAATAGCTGATTCTTATACTGGCAGGAGAGGTTCTTCGAGAGTGTTCTCGCCACCTGAACTGACAGGGTACGGGCCAGTTCTTCCGGCGTGCCCGAGTAGGCCCGGTGCGCGTCAGACGGGTCTTGGGATGCCACCGCAAAGCGCTGGTTGTGCTCCCTGATGTAGTCGGGCAGCCAGGCATTGGCAGCCTCTATGTCGTTAATCCCGGCCAGCCGCATCTCCTTAACCAACCGATCCTGCAAGGTCTGATTGGCGCGTTCTACACGCCCCTTGGCTTGCGGGCTGTTGGCATGGATGCATTCAATGCCGAGTTCCCGCACGGCCCGTGAGAACTGGGTTTCGGCTTCCGGGTCAGCGTCCTTGGCATTGATGCGGAAGATACTGTGTTTGTCGCTGTAAAGTGCCACGGGCACGCCCTGCGCCAGTATGTGGTCGTGCAGTACCCGCATATAACCCAACGTGGTCTCGGTCGGGGTAAAACGCAATTGCGTCAGTCGCCCAGTAGCATCGTCTATGAATACCAGCAGCGTACAATACTCGCCGCGCCCCTCAAACCAATCGTGGGGGCTGCCGTCTATCTGGATCAGCTCGCCAAACCGGGCGCGGCGCGCACGCATCGGGTGCACGCAACCCGCGCTGCCTTTTTTGGTGCGCCAGTAGCCCGCCTGGATCATCAGCTGGCGGGTGCTCTCGACGGACAGGTGGATGTCGTGCCGCCCCGCGAGCTTCTCGTTAGCCAATGTCGGCCCAAAGTCACGGTAGTGTGCGCCGATGAGTGCCGTTGCCTTGGCGCGGAGCGTCTCATCCAGCCGCCGATTGGAGGCTTTGCCTCTCTTTTTGCTGAACAGCCCCGGCCGTCCCTCCACCCGATACCGCTGGGTGAGGCGCCTCACCTGACGCGCCGTGACCCCCAAACGCTTCGCCGCCTCTTTCTGGCCAATACGGCGCTCTTCCAGCAGACCCAATACCTGGGCCCGATCCGCTTCTTTTTGACTCATAAGCTTGTCCATTTCAAAGTATCCGCCGCTGTTTTAACAGGGATGAGTTTAATCACTTGCGGACATTTCTACTTGGGAGAAAGCGGACATTACTACTTGGGGCTAACAGGTTAAATCCACCCATACTACCCTTAAGCAGTAATATGATAGGATAGCTTTTATAAAAACCCTAAACAGGAATAATTTACACATCATGGAACTGCGTCATCTGTTACTGATTTGCATCATCACGCTGTCCTTGGGCGCATGCGCCTCATTGGATGAGCCGAGTGATGAAACTAAAAACTGGCCCGCCAGCCGTCTCTATGAGCGTGCCAAGGAAAAACTCAACAATAATGACTACGAAAAAGCCATTAAAGACCTGGAAAATCTGGTGTCACGTTACCCTTTTGGCCCCTATGCGCAACAAGCGCAGCTGGATGTCGCCTACGCCTACTATAAGTATGACGAAGCGGATTCTGCTGTAGCTGCCGCCGATCACTTCATCAAACTTTATCCGCGCCATCCCAATGTCGACTACGCCTATTATGTAAAAGGCCTGGCCGGATTT
>JANOOV010000294.1:0-3335 GCA_031421535.1 Gammaproteobacteria bacterium | reverse complement strand
GCCGCCAATCGGCGGGGCCACCCTGCACGCATTGGCAACCAACTACCTTGCGGTAATGGCAACGATTCGACGACTCTCCCGCCGCTATAACGCCAGCATGTTGGAAAAAATCATTTATATGCCTTCTATGGACTTAGCCATGTTGCGTGATCGACCGCGTGCAGAGGCCTGGTACCAACAGCTGGAAGCCCAGTTGCAAGTTGGTTTTCCGGAGCGTAGCTACTCTATTAGGCTGGATAGCGATCAGGATGGCGATGTCGCTGCACATATCACTGGCACAACCCACGGCGTGCAAAACCAATGGGTCATGCTCAAAGACTTCTTCGATTCACCCGAATACCGTGCCATGAAATCCTTGGGCGACCAGTTACGTGACCTGCTTTCGGACGACGCTTTTATCCAGCGTGGCGACCAGAAACGTGCGGTGAGCAGCTTTAAAGAAGCGCTCGACTGGCTGATGGAAGAAGCCAAACGTGGCCAACATATTCAGCGTTACAAAGGCCTCGGCGAAATGAATCCCGAGCAGTTGTGGGACACCACGATGAACTCTGAAACGCGTCGTTTGTTGCAGGTAAAAATCGAAGATGCGGTCGCCGCCGACGAAGTCTTTACAACGCTGATGGGCGACCAAGTAGAGCCACGACGTGACTTTATTGAAAAGAATGCACTGTATGTTTCCAATCTGGACATATAGCGCGTTGTGCAGCTGGGCGCGCCCATAGTAATTTCCCAACAGAAAATTTTCCTGTTCGTTGAACTCTTTTTCATTAGTACGTTCTTATATTCTGAGTTAACTGGCGTGAACCCCCCGTTCACGCCAAACTCCTCCCCCTAGCCAGATAGCCCCCCCGCTGTCTGGCTAATTTGACGCGCAGAGTAGCAATACTCTGCGCGTTTTTTTATCACCAGCTCTCTGCCCATTACATTTTCACACGCAACGCCTTCCCGATGAGTTGCAACGAATCCAGGCTATCCCACTCGCGCGATCCACGAATTTTCTGCACCACACGTCCCTGCGCGTCTACCAGAACGGTCAATGGAATCGTATTGGCACCTAACATGTTTTCGAGCAACAGCTTGCTGTCGAGATAGTTATCAAACGTGATTTGCGACTTCATGATGAACGCCGCTGCTGCATCGGCGTCATCGTCGGTCGAGATGCCGATGATGTTGAACTGTTTTCCGCCATAGCGACGCGACAGCCGCTCCAGCGATCCCATTTCCGCGCGGCACGGGCCGCACCAGCTTGCCCACACATTAATCAGCAGCGGTTTGCCGCGCAGCTCGGAAAGCGTGCGGAAATCGCCAGCAAATCCATAGAGCGGCGCCTCGTGCAACAACTCGCCCACGCTGACCTCGCCGGGCGTCGCCGCACGTGCAGTCGAAGTGATCAGGAATAGCAAACCAACAACAAGCAGATTTATTTTCATTCAAGCGCCACCTTTTCACCCGTTTGCAGGCGCCAGAGCGCGGCATAAATGCCGTCGCTCGCCAGCAGCTGTTCGTGCGTGCCGGATTCGGCAACACGCCCCTGTTCCAGCACATGGATGCAATGCGCATAACGCACGGTCGATAAGCGGTGCGCAATGATCACGCTGGTGCGCCCCACCACCAGGCGTTCGAGTGAGCGTTGAATGGCGGCCTCGGTTTCGTTATCGACTGCCGAGGTCGCTTCGTCAAGAATCAGGATCGGCGGATTTTTTAAAATTGCACGTGCCAGCGCCAACCGCTGACGTTGCCCGCCCGACAGCTTCATGCCGCGCTCCCCGACTTGCGTGTCGTAACCCTGCGGCAGTTTGGCGATAAACTCATGCGCTTCCGCCGCCTGCCCTGCATGCTCAATCGCCTCGCGCGGCGTGCCTGTCATTCCGTAGGCAATGTTTTCCGCCACCGTCGCGTCGGCGAGAAAAGTGTCTTGCGCCACGTAGCCCATCGCGCGGCGCAAGTCCTGCAAATTAATCGCGTTGATCGGCTGGCCGTCGAGGCGAATCTCACCCTGCTGCGGTTCGTGAAAGCGCAGCAACAGTTTGGTCAAGGTACTCTTGCCGCCTCCGGTGCTGCCGACAAAGGCCACCGTGTCACCGGCCGGAATGCGCAGACTCAAGCCATCGATTGCGGGCGAGCCTCCACCGTCGTAAGTGAATTTTAAATTGTCAAGCTCAAGCTCCCCGCGCACTGTACCCACCGGCACATGCTTACCCTCGTACGAAATCGCCACCGGCGTCTGCAACAAATCCATCACGCGCTGGATCGAAGCCATCGAGCGCTGGTAGAGGTCAGTCATTTCAGCCAGGCGCGTCAGCGGCCAGAGCAGGCGCTGCGTCAGATAAACCAGCACCGAATAACTGCCGACGCCGATCTCGCCATTCAAGGCCATGAAGCCGCCGTACAACAGCGTGACCGTGAACCCGGCGAGAATCGCCATGCGAATCACCGGCGTGATCGCGGCCGACCAGCGGATCGCCTCGCTGTTGCGCGCGCGGTAGGCATCAGAACCTTCGCGGATGCGTTCGGCCTCGAACTCCTCGGCGGTGTAGGCTTTCACCGTCGCAATCCCACTGAGATTATTGTTCAGGCGCGTCGCCAGCGCACCCGCCGCTTCGCGTACCGCCGTATAGCGAGGGGCAAGTCTTGACTGAAACCAGAATGCGCCGTAGAGAATAAACGGCACCGGCACCAGCGCGAGAAGCGCGAGCTGACTGGTGATGACGAAGAACACCGCGCCGACCAGCAGCGAGCCGACGAACACCTGAATCAAATCATTCACGCCGCCGTTAAGAAAGCGCTCCATTTGATTAATGTCTTCATTGAGCACCGCCAGCAGGTTGCCGGTGCGATTGCGCTCGAAATAAGCCAGCTCCAGTTTCTGCACATGCCGGTAGGCGTCCATGCGCATGTCATGCTGAAGGTTTTGCGCCAGATTGCGCCACTTCAATTGATAGAGATATTCAAACAGCGACTCGCTGATCCAAATGAGCGCCGTGATCAACGCCAACAATACGAGCTGGTCTTTGGGTTCGACCACACCGACGCGCGCCAGAAACGACGCTTTTTGATTCACCACGACATCGACCGCCACGCCGATCAAAATCTCCGGCAACACATCGAAGATTTTATTGAGTACCGAGTACAGCGACGCGAGCGCAACCTGCGAACGATACTGCCGGGCATAATCAAATAGGCGACGAAGTGGATGCATGGATTGAAACAGCTTGTGATGCTGACGGTAATTTGGACGGCCTAGTGTAGCGCTTCGTGAGTCAGTGTGCTCCCGCACGCACGCCTGTTGCTTAGACAGACAGGAACATCGTAGCCTTGCGCGACTGGCCGGAATT
>JANOOV010000293.1:0-5158 GCA_031421535.1 Gammaproteobacteria bacterium | reverse complement strand
GCGCAATCATCCATAATCCCAGATCCCAGAATTTCGTACCCTATCGTCTCAATTTCCCGTTTAAGACTACCCCACCTGAGTCGTGCCTGAGTGTTGCTCATTTTCGGCGGATGAGCCAAAATCGCCGCTCGCGCGCGGGGTACCCGCCCCGCATCGCTGCCGTTATCCGCGAGTTTTCAGATTACGCGCGCAGGTAGTCAAACCGGCAAACTATCGAATTCATGGTTCACTTTGAGGAGAGTTACATGCCCGCCCGTCGAGAATTAGCCAACGCCATTCGCGCGTTAAGTATGGATGCCGTTCAGAAAGCCAATTCGGGACATCCCGGTGCGCCGATGGGCATGGCCGACATCGCCGAAGTGTTGTGGAATGATTTCATGCAGCACAATCCGACCAACCCCAAGTGGGCGAATCGCGATCGCTTTGTGCTCTCCAACGGCCACGGCTCCATGCTGATTTATTCGCTGCTGCATCTGACCGGCTATGACTTGCCGCTGACCGAACTGAAAAACTTCCGTCAGTTGCATTCCAAGACCCCCGGCCATCCGGAATACGGCTACGCGCCCGGCGTGGAAACAACAACTGGCCCCTTGGGCCAGGGCATCACCAATGCCGTCGGCATGGCGATTGCGGAAAAAGCGCTCGCGGGCCGCTTCAATCAGAAGGGTCATGACATCGTTGATCACCACACGTATGTGTTTTTGGGTGACGGCTGTTTGATGGAAGGCATTTCGCACGAAGCCTGCTCACTGGCCGGTACGCTGGGCCTGGGCAAGCTGATCGCGTTTTGGGACGACAACGGCATTTCCATTGATGGCCACGTCGAAGGCTGGTTCACCGACAACACGCCGATGCGTTTTGAAGCCTACGGCTGGCACGTGATTGCCAACGTTGATGGTCACGATGCGGAAGCGCTGAAAAAAGCCATCATCCTGGCCAAGTCGATAACTGACAAGCCGTCGATGATCTGTTGCAAAACCACGATTGGTTTCGGTTCGCCGAACAAAGCGGGTACCCACGGATGCCACGGTGCGCCGCTGGGGCAGGAAGAAATCGTTTTAACCAAGGCCGCGTTAGGTTGGAGTCATGGTGCATTTGAAGTGCCCGCCAACATTTATGCCGGTTGGGATGCCAAGGCCAAGGGTGCGACGGCCGAGAAAGCCTGGAACGATAAGTTTGCCGCGTATAAAAAAGCTCATCCGGCGCTGGCTGCAGAATTTGAACGCTGCACTGTCGGCGAGTTGCCCGCCGACTGGAAGGCCAAATCCGCCGCATTTGTTGCCAAGAACAACACTGACGCGAAAACTACTTCGACGCGCAAGGCGTCGCTCGCCTGTATTGAAGCCTATTCGCCGGTGCTTGCTGAATTGATCGGCGGCTCGGCTGACCTGGGCTGCTCCAACCTGACCGAATGGTCGGGCATGAAGCCGATGGTCAGTAGCGAGCAACCAAACTACGTGAACTACGGCGTGCGCGAATTCGGCATGTCGGCCATCCTGAACGGCATTGCCTTGCACGGCGGCTTGATTCCGTTCGGCGCAACCTTCCTGATGTTCTCGGAGTACGCGCGCAATGCATTGCGTATGGCTGCGCTGATGAAAATCCGCAGCATTTTTGTCTACACCCACGACTCCATCGGCTTGGGCGAAGACGGTCCCACGCACCAGCCGGTCGAGCAGATTCCGACGCTGCGCTTGATTCCCAACATGGCGGTGTGGCGGCCATGCGATACCGTGGAATCCGCCGTGAGCTGGCAGCAAGCGATTGAGCGTAAACAAGGGCCGTCGTGCCTGATTTTCTCGCGTCAGGATTTGCCGTTCCAGAAGCGTACCGATGCGCAGATCGCCGCCATCACCAAGGGTGGCTATGTGTTGAAGGATTGCGCTGGCGTGCCGGACCTTATCATTATCGCGACCGGGTCCGAAGTTCAGCTCGCGATGGGCGCGGCGGAAAAACTCAGTGCTAAAAAAATTCGCGTGGTTTCGATGCCGTCCACCACCGTGTTTGACGCACAGGATGCAGCGTACCGCGAGTCGGTGTTGCCCAGTGCCGTGACCAAACGCGTCGCAGTCGAAGCGGCGGTGACTGACGGCTGGTACAAATACGTCGGCTTGAATGGCCGCGTCGTCGGTATCAATCGCTTTGGCGAATCCGCACCCGACAAGGTACTGTTCAAAGAATTTGGCTTCACCGTTGAAAACGTCGTGAAAGCCGTCGAATCCCTATCCTGATTTTTTAACCTTGAAGGAGAGTAGTCACATGGCAATTAAAGTCGGCATTAACGGCTTCGGCCGGATTGGGCGCATGACGTTCCGTGCGGTAACCAAGGAGTTCAAAGACATTGAAGTGGTCGCGATCAACGATTTGCTTGAGCCCGATTATCTGGCCTACATGCTCAAGTACGATTCGGTGCATGGCAACTTCCCCGGCGAAATTAAAGTTGACGGCAACACGCTGATCGTCAACGGCAAGAAAATTCGCCTGACTGCTGTGAAAGACCCGGCCGAGTTGAAGTGGGGCGATGTCGGCGCCGACATCGTCATCGAAGCGACGGGCCTGTTCTTGACGATGGAAACCTGCGAGAAGCACCTCAAGGCGGGCGCCAAGAAGGTTGTCCAGACCGCGCCGTCCAAAGATGACACGCCGATGTTCGTCTATGGTGTGAATCACAAGAAATACGCCGGTGAGAAAATCATTTCCGCTGCGTCCTGCACCACCAACTGTTTGGCACCGATTGCCAAGGTGTTGCACGACAATTTCGGCATCAAGCGCGGCCTGATGAGCACGGTGCATGCGACCACCGCCTCGCAGAAAACCGTCGATGGTCCGTCCAGCAAAGACTGGCGCGGTGGCCGTGGCATTCTGGAGAACATCATTCCGTCGTCCACCGGTGCGGCCAAGGCCGTGGGCAAGGTCATTCCCGAGCTGAACAAAAAACTCACCGGCATGGCGTTCCGCGTGCCGACGTCCGACGTGTCGGTGGTTGACTTGACTGTAGAGCTGAATAAAGAAACTTCGTACGAAGACATCTGCAAAGCGATGAAGAAGGCTTCGGAAGGCGAGCTGAAAGGTGTGCTCGCCTACACCGACGAGAAGGTGGTTTCCACCGACTTCCGGGGCACGACCGCTTCGTCCATCTTCGACGCCGAAGCCGGGCTCGCGCTCGACAGCACCTTTGTCAAGGTGGTGGCGTGGTACGACAATGAATATGGCTACACCTGCAACATGCTGCGCTTCCTGCAACACGTGGCTAAATAAAATGTAGGGCGGGTTAGGCCAAAGGCCGTAACCCGCCGTCCTTTCGGAGCCCTAGCCATGTCCGTTATCAAGCTGATCGATCTCGATCTCAAAGGGAAGCGCGTGTTGATTCGCGCCGATCTCAACGTGCCCGTCAAAGACGGCAAAGTCACCTCCGATGCGCGCATCAGCGCGTCGATGGCGACCTTCAATCACTGTATCAAAGCCGGTGCCAAGGTGATGGTGATGTCGCACCTCGGCCGTCCCGAAGAAGGCGTTTATTCCGAAGAGAATTCGCTGAAACCTGTGGCTGATGTACTCACCCAGAAACTCGGCAAACCCGTGCGCTTGATCAGGGACTGGATCAACGGTGGCTTTGAGGTTGCGGTTGGCGAATTGGTGTTGCTGGAAAACGTGCGCTTTAACAAAGGCGAAAAAAAGAATCTCGACGACACCGCGAAAAAATACGCTGCGTTGTGCGACGTGTTTGTGATGGACGCGTTCGGCACCGCGCATCGCGCCGAAGGTTCCACCCACGGCGTCGCGAAGTTTGCGGTTACTGCTTGTGCGGGCATCCTGCTCACTGAAGAACTGGAAGCCTTAACCAAGGCGCTGCTTAACCCGGCGCGTCCGATGGTGGCCATTGTCGGCGGTTCCAAAGTATCCACCAAACTCACCGTGCTCGAATCGTTGTCCGAAAAGGTGGATCAAATGGTGGTCGGCGGCGGTATTGCCAACACCTTTCTCGCCGCGTCCGGCAAGAAAATCGGCAAGTCGCTGTGCGAACATGACCTGATACCTACGGCTAAAACGTTGATGGAAAAAATGTCAAAACGCGGCGCTAAAATTCCGATTGCGGTGGACGTGGTGGTCGGCAAGAAGTTCGACGCCAACGAACCCGCTGTGCTTAAAGACGCCGGTGCGGTGGCCGACGACGACATGATTTTCGACATCGGTCCGAACAGCGCACAAGAGCTCGCCGACATCATCATGAAGGCTGGTACGGTAGTGTGGAATGGGCCGGTCGGCGTGTTTGAGTTCGACCAGTTCGGTGCGGGCACCCGAAAAATCGCCGACGCCATCGCCAAAACCAAGGCATTTACGCTTGCAGGCGGCGGCGACACCATCGCGGCGATTCAGAAATACGACATCTATAACAAAGTGTCGTACATCTCCACGGCAGGTGGTGCCTTCCTGGAATTTTTGGAAGGCAAAAAACTTCCGGCTGTTGCGATTTTGGAAGAGCGCGCAAAAAAGTGAAACTCGAAGAGTCGTTGCAAAAATTGTCGGATAACAAGCGTAGAACCAAAATCGTCGCCACCATGGGCCCGGCCACGGATGCACCGGCGGTGCTCGACAAGGTGGTGCTGGCCGGTCTGGACGTGGCACGCCTGAACTGTTCGCATGGTGGGCACGACGAACTACTACGTCGCGCGCGTGAAGTGCGCGCCTGCGCCGCAAAGCATGGCCGGGTCGTGGGCATTCTCGTTGATCTGCAAGGACCGAAGATCCGCGTCGACCGTTTTAAAAACGGCAAGGCCCTGTTGCACGAAGGCGCCACGTTTACGCTGGATGCCGCGTTGGACCCACTGGCCGGGACCGATGAACGCGTCGGCATTGCCTACAAGGAATTACCCGGCGACGTGGGTAAAGGTGACGTGCTGTTGCTGGATGACGGCCGCATTATTCTGCGTGTGAACGAAACGCGCGGAGCGCAGATTATTTGTACCGTAGTCATGGGCGGCGAATTAAAAGACAAGAAGGGCATCAATCGCCAGGGCGGTGGATTGTCCGCACCGGCGCTGACCGACAAAGACCGTGACGATATTCGTTCTGCGGCCGAGCTGGGTGCCGACTACCTGGCGATTTCGTTTCCGCGCAGCGCGGCGGACATTAACGAAGCGCGTGAGTTATTGCGTGC
>JANOOV010000292.1:0-8123 GCA_031421535.1 Gammaproteobacteria bacterium | reverse complement strand
TCACGACTGCGCCGACCACCGTGGGGCCATCGTGGATCGGGTAAGACGCGTACTCGGCGGGAAACGGACTGCCGTTTTGCCGCCACAGCACCTCATCGTCGACCCGGCACCCTTGGCCCTCGCGAAAGGCTTTGAAAATACGGCATTCATGGACCGGCATCAGCGCATGGTTCGCGTGCGAGTGATGAATGAGGTAGTGCATATTGCGGCCAAAGATCTCGTCCGGCAGGTAGCCCAGCAGCGCCGCCCCCGCGGGATTGATGAAGATGCAGCGGCCATTCAGATCAACGCCGTAAATACCCTGTCCCATGGATTCCAGCAGCATTTCAAGCTGCCTGCGCCAAGCGGCGTGATGTGAGAGCTGGTTGAGATTGGCAAACACGGTTTAGTGATGAACACCGTTCGATGGAGGGGTGATTTCGAGTGACATCAACGCAATTCCTATACCAGAATATTTTCATCAATCCGTCTAATGGCTTAGGAAAAGCCCAGTCAGGCGAGGCAGGATTATCGCCCTCTTTTGGCGCGAGCAGAATTATCAGCACCCTGTTCTAGTGCACGCCGATACAGATACGTGTTGATTCGTTAAAGGATCAGTCAGAATTGAACGCACTGCCCGGACCCTTTATACTTTCTGTCGGCATAAAGTGTATGGATAGTCAGTCGTGTTTAATTTCAGTCCGTTCTGCGCGATTAGTGCGCTCTCGCGATACTCAACTCAGCACAATTCGACTGTCCGGTTTTACCTTCCGGACGTGAAGTCGTTGCGCTCGATTTTTTATATCTTGAACATCAATTCTGTACGCACATGTGCTGCGAATAATTTGTCGAGGGGTGTTTAACGTGAATCGTACGGCGCGGCCTGCCAAACAAGGTTTGTATGATCCACGACATGAGCATGATGCGTGTGGTGTCGGTTTCATTGCTCATCTCAAAGGCCACAAGAGCCATGCAATTGTTGAACAGGGCCTGCAAATCCTGACGAACCTCAGCCATCGGGGGGCAACCGGCGCGGACCCATTAGCGGGCGACGGCGCCGGCATTCTGATCCAAACACCAGATGCTTTCCTGCGCCGCGAATTTGCCAAACAAAAAATCACCCTGCCCGCCGTCGGCAACTACGGCATCGGCATGGTGTTCCTGCCGCAAGATAAAACAGCCCGCGCCGCCTGCGAACTTGTGCTTACCGAATGTATTTCCGCCGAAGGCCAAACCTTGCTGGGCTGGCGTGACGTGCCTACCAATAACGCGCGCCTCGGCAAAGGCGTGCAAGCGGTGGAGCCGGTTATCCGTCAGGCGGTTATCAGGCGCGGCGCTAATTGCCCTGACGTTGACACTTTCGAACGCAAACTGTTCGTGCTGCGCAAGCGCGCCGAACACGCGGTGCGCGCACTGAATCTGCCCGGCACGGCATCCTTCTACATCCCGTCGCTGTCCGCACGCACCTTGGTCTATAAAGGCATGCTGCTGGCCGATCAGGTCGGTGAATATTATCCGGATCTGCTCGACCCCGAGATGGTCACCGCGCTGGCCTTGGTGCATCAACGCTTTTCGACCAACACTTTTCCGACCTGGGATCAGGCGCACCCGTTTCGCATGATTGCGCACAACGGCGAAATCAACACGCTGCGCGGCAACCTCAACTGGATGGCCGCGCGCCGCCATTCGATGTCGTCTGCATTGCTGGGCGACGATCTCGACAAATTATGGCCGTTGATCGCGGAAGATCAATCCGACTCCGCCTGCTTCGATAATGCGCTGGAACTGCTGGTGGCCGGTGGTTACTCGCTGGCACACGCGATGATGCTGCTGATTCCCGAAGCCTGGGCTGGCAATCCGTTGATGGATGAAAAACGCCGCGACTTCTACGAATATCACGCCGCCTTGCTCGAACCCTGGGACGGCCCGGCGGCCGTCGCGTTTACCGATGGTCGCCAGATCGGCGCTACGCTTGATCGCAACGGTTTGCGCCCGGCACGCTATCTCATTACCGACGATGATCTGGTGGTGATGGCATCGGAGATGGGCGTGCTCGATATCCCCCAGCACAAAATCATCAAGAAATGGCGCCTGCAACCGGGCAAGATGTTTCTGATCGACGTCGAAGCCGGTCGCATCATCGACGACGCCGAAGTCAAAACCGCGCTGGCTAACTTCCGACCCTATCGCGCGTGGCTGAAAAAAACCCAAATCGTGCTGGAAGATTTGCCACCGGCCAAGGTTGCCCCCCTGCCGACCTCCAGCGCGTCGCTGTTAGATCGCCAGCAAGCGTTTGGCTATACGCAGGAAGACTTGAAATTTCTGCTCACCCCGATGGCGATCAGCGGTCAGGAGGCCATCGGCTCGATGGGCAACGACACGCCGCTGGCGGTGTTGTCGAATCGCGCCATGCCGCTGTCGAGTTATTTCAAACAATTGTTCGCGCAGGTGACCAATCCACCCATCGACCCAATCCGCGAAGAGCTGGTCATGTCGCTGGTGTCGTTTATCGGGCCGCGCCCCAACCTGCTCGGGCTGGATGAAATCGAACCGCGCAAGCGCCTCGAAGTGCAGCAGCCGGTGCTGAGTCATGACGATATGGAAAAGATTCGCCATATCGCCGTCTACACCGACAAGACCTTTCGTTCCTGCACCTTGGACAGTTGTTATGCGTCTACGCGAGGCGCCGCCGGTATGGGGCCTGCACTCGACAAATTATGCGCGGACGCGGAACGTTCGGTACGCGACGGCTGCAATATCATTATTCTTTCCGACCGCAGCATGGATGTCGCGCACATTGCGATTCCCGCGCTGCTTGCAACCAGCGCCGTGCATCATCACCTGATTCGCGCCGGATTACGCACCAGCACCGGCCTGGTGATCGAAACTGGCGCCGCGCGTGAGGTACATCACTTTGCGATGCTCGCGGGCTATGGTGCCGAAGCGATCCATCCCTATCTTGCTTTTGAAACGCTGGCCGACATGCGCGCGTATCTTCCAGCCACCCTCACCCACAAAGAGGCCTGCAAGAACTACATCAAGTCGATCAGCAAAGGCCTGTTGAAAGTCATGTCCAAAATGGGCATCTCGACGTACCAGTCGTATTGCGGCGCGCAAATTTTCGAAGCCATCGGGCTCAACCAAAGCTTTGTCGAAAAATATTTCAAGGGCACCGCCAGCACCGTTGAAGGCATCGGCCTGAATGAAGTCGCAGCGGAAGCGGTGCAATGGCACCGCACCGCATTCAGCGATGCACCGCTGTATCGCAATGCGCTCGATGTCGGCGGCGATTACGCTTACCGCGTGCGCGGCGAAGCGCACATGTGGACCCCGGACAGCATTGCCAAGCTGCAACATGCAACGCGCGCCAACGACTACAAAACCTTTAAACAATATTCCGCGCTGATCAATAACCAAAGCAAACAATTGATGACCTTGCGCGGCCTGTTTGAAATTAAAACCGCCGCGCAACCGGTACCCTTGAGTGAAGTCGAACCGGCCAAGGAAATCGTCAAGCGTTTCTCCACCGGTGCCATGTCGTTCGGCTCCATCTCCCGCGAGGCGCATACCACACTGGCGATTGCGATGAATCGCATTGGCGGCAAATCCAATACCGGTGAGGGTGGCGAGGAGCCAGATCGTTTCATTCCATTACCGAACGGCGACTCAATGCGCTCGGCGATCAAGCAGGTCGCGGCCGGACGTTTTGGTGTGACGGCTGAATATCTGGTCAATGCCGACATGTTGCAGATCAAGATGGCCCAAGGCGCCAAACCCGGCGAGGGCGGACAACTGCCCGGTCACAAAGTCTCCGAGACCATTGCCAAGGTGCGTCATTCGATTCCCGGTGTCGGCCTGATCTCGCCGCCGCCGCATCATGACATTTATTCGATTGAAGATCTGGCCCAGCTCATTCACGATTTAAAGAATGTGAATCCGCGCGCACTGGTCAGCGTCAAACTGGTCGCCGAAGTCGGCGTCGGTACGATTGCCGCCGGCGTGGCTAAGGCGCATTCCGATCATGTCACCATCTCCGGCCATGATGGCGGCACCGGGGCCACCCCGCTGTCTTCGCTGATGTTTGCCGGCTCGCCGTGGGAACTGGGCCTGGCCGAAACGCAACAGACGCTGGTGCTCAATCAATTGCGCGGGCGCATCGCGGTGCAAGTGGACGGACAAATCAAAACCGGCCGTGATGTCGTGATCGGCGCCCTGTTGGGTGCTGATGAGTTTGGTTTTGCCACCGCCCCGCTGGTGGTCGAAGGCTGCATCATGATGCGCAAATGCCATCTGAACACCTGCCCGGTGGGCATCGCGACACAAGACCCGGAACTGCGTAAAAAATTTACCGGCCAACCCGAGCACGTGGTGAATTATTTCTTCTTCATCGCCGAAGAGGTGCGTGAGTATATGGCGCAGATGGGCTTCCGCCGCTTTGACGAAATGATCGGACGCACCGACCAGATTGATCCGCGCGCGTCGGTCGAACATTGGAAAGCCAAGGGGCTGGATTTTTCACGCATCCTGTATCGCCCCGCCGCCGTACCCGGTGTAGCCACGCACTGGACCGAGAAACAGGATCATGGTCTTGACAAGGCACTGGACCATCAACTCATTGCCTCCGCGCGTCCGGCTTTGGAACAGCAAACACCGGTACAGATCGACATCACTATCAAAAACTCCAACCGTACCATCGGCGCAATGCTTTCGGGTGAAGTCGCCAAACGCTACGGACATACCGGCCTGCCTGAGGACACCATCCATATCCGTGCCCAAGGTACCGCCGGTCAAAGCTTCGGTGCGTTCCTTGCGCACGGCATCAGCATCGACTTGCAAGGCGAAGCCAACGACTACGTCGGCAAGGGTTTGTCGGGGGGACGCATCGCCATCTATCCGCCCGCAACCTGCCCCATCGTGCCGGAGGACAACATTATTGTCGGTAACACCGTGCTGTACGGCGCCATCAGCGGCGAATGTTTTTTCCTGGGTATCGCGGGCGAACGTTTCGCGGTGCGCAATTCCGGCGCCACTGCTGTGGTGGAAGGCGTGGGCGACCACGCCTGTGAATACATGACCGGCGGCACCGTGGTGGTCTTGGGCGCGACCGGTCGTAACTTTGCGGCCGGCATGAGCGGCGGTACGGCGTTTGTGCTGAATGAAAGTGGCGATTTCAAACAACGCTGCAATCTGGCGATGGTCGAGCTGGAATCCGTGGCGGCGGAAGATGTCGGTATGTTGCGTGCGCTAATCGAAAAACATGCGCATTACACCGGCTCGAAATGCGCACGCAAAATTCTCGACCAGTGGAATCACTATCTACCCGAATTCGTCAAAGTCATGCCCATTGAATATCGCCAGGCGTTACAAAAAATCGCCGCCGCGAAACTGGCGCAGAAAAAAATGGAGCGTGTCAGTCATGGGTAAGCCAACCGGGTTCATGGAGATTGCACGGCACGAGCCCGACTATTTACCGGTCGCGGAACGCATCCACTTCTACAAGGAATTCACGCTGCCGCTTCCCGACAGCGAGCTTGCTCGTCAGGGCGCACGCTGTATGGATTGCGGCATTCCGTTTTGCCAGAGCGGTTGTCCGGTCAACAATATTATTCCGGACTGGAACGATCTGGTTTACAACAACCGTTGGCGCGAGGCGCTGGAGGTGTTGCACTCGACCAATAATTTTCCCGAATTCACCGGCCGCATCTGCCCCGCCCCATGTGAAGCCGCCTGCGTGCTGAACATCAGCAACGATGCGGTGGCGATTAAAACCATCGAACAGGCCATCATTGACAAGGGCTGGAACGAAGGCTGGGTTACGCCGCAGGTTGCGACGAAAAAAACCGGCAAGCGCGTGGCAGTGATCGGTTCGGGCCCGGCAGGGCTTGCGTGTTCGCAGCAACTGGCACGCGCCGGACACGCGGTGGTGCTGTTTGAAAAACATGATCGCATCGGCGGCTTGCTGCGTTACGGCATCCCTGATTTCAAGATGGAAAAACATCTGATTGACCGACGCATGACGCAGATGCAGGCGGAAGGCGTTGAGTTCCGCGCCGGGCAACACATCGGCGTGAACCTTCCGGCCAAACAACTGCTGGCTGAATTCGATGCAGTGGTGCTGAGCGCGGGCTCCGAACAACCCCGCGACCTCAAGGTGCCAGGGCGCGAATTAACCGGCATCTATTTCGCGCTGAAGTTTCTTGAACAGCAGAACCGGCGCGTGGCCGGTGAAACCATCCCGGCCGACGTCAGCCTTACCGCCACCGGCAAACATGTCGTGGTCATCGGCGGCGGCGATACCGGTTCCGACTGCGTGGGCACATCGATCCGCCAGGGTGCAGCTTCGGTAACTCAATTTGAATTATTGCCGCGCCCCCCCGCGCAGGAAAACAAACCGTTAACCTGGCCGGACTGGCCGATGAAGCTACGCACCTCGTCGTCACAACAAGAAGGCTGCGCACGTGACTGGAGCGTGGCCACCAAGAGTTTTTCCGGCGAACAAAGTAATGTCAAAACCCTACACGCGATCCGGCTGGAGTGGCAGAAAGATCAAACCGGCGCCTGGAAGATGCAAGAGATTGCGGGCAGCGAGTTTGATCTCAAAGCCGATCTCGTGCTGCTGGCGATGGGTTATTTGCACCCCGTACAACAAGGCATGTTACAGGAACTCGGCGTCGCACTGGACGAACGCGGCAATGCCCACGCCGACACCGAACGTTATCAAACCTCGATCCCCAAAGTGTTTGCCGCCGGTGATACGCGGCGCGGACAATCCTTGGTGGTTTGGGCGATACGCGAAGGCCGCCAGGCGGCGCGCGCCGTCGATGAGTTTTTAATGGGCGGTTCGGATCTACCTCGCTAGCAGTCCCGTCGTTCATACCCTACGCACAACACTACAGGCAACACCATGACCCCACTCAAAAACGACCGTTTTCTCCGCGCTTTGCTGCGCCAACCTGTCGATGTCACGCCCGTGTGGATGATGCGCCAAGCCGGGCGCTATTTGCCCGAGTACCGCGCCACGCGCGCCAAAGCGGGCAGTTTTATGCAGCTGTGCACGTCACCGGAGTTCGCCTGTGAAGTCACGCTGCAACCCCTCGCCCGCTATCCGCTCGATGCGGCGATTTTGTTCTCCGACATTCTCACCATTCCGGATGCAATGGGGCTGGGGCTTTACTTTTCCGAAGGTGAAGGTCCGCGCTTCAAAAATCCGCTGCGCACTGCACAAGACGTTGCCAAACTGCGCGCACCCGAGCCGGAAACTGAATTGCGCTACGTCATGGATGCGGTGCGCTTGATCCGCAAGGAATTAAACGGCAGCGTACCCTTGATCGGCTTCGCCGGTAGTCCGTGGACCCTGGCGACCTACATGGTGGAAGGCAGCAGCAGCAAGGAATACTCGATCATCAAAAAAATGCTGTTCGACGAACCCAAGGTCATGCATCAATTGCTGGATAAAGTCGCGCAGTCGGTCACGTCGTATTTAAATGCGCAAATCGCGGCGGGTGCGCAGGCGGTGATGATTTTCGACACCTGGGGCGGCATCCTCACCCCACGTGATTACAAGCTGTTTTCGCTTGCCTACATGGACCGCATCGTCAAAAGTTTAAAGCGCGAAAATGAAGGCCGCAAAGTACCGGTGATTTTATTTACCAAAGGTGGCGGAGCTTGGCTTAAAGATATGGCAACCACCGGTTGCGATGCGCTGGGCGTTGACTGGACTCTCGATATCGGTGACGCACGCAAACAGGTCGGCGACCAAGTTGCACTGCAAGGCAATATGGACCCGTCCGTGTTGTACGCATCCCCTGCCCGTATCCGCGAAGAAGTCGCAACGATCCTTGCCAGCTACGGCAAAGGCAACGGCCACGTGTTCAACCTCGGCCACGGCATTCATCAACACGTCGTCCCGGAACATGCGGGCGCATTTATCACAGCGGTACATGAGTTGAGCAAACCATATCACCTACCGTAGCGTGAGCCATGCGCACGATAACCGTCCGATGTCGTGCGCATGGCGCATATATGGTCTCCTCCCGCATTGCAAGGCCGTGTGTGTTAAATGACATGGAACAGGTTGCTGCCATATATCCGGCCTCAAAGTGGGAGGTGTTGAATCTCCCGGGCCACGATGTCGTTCGCGCGTA
>JANOOV010000291.1:0-11388 GCA_031421535.1 Gammaproteobacteria bacterium | reverse complement strand
CGAACAGCTTTCACATGAAAATCGCGCGCGCCTACGAGGGCGAGCTGCAAGTGCTCGACCGGATGCGCGAGATGATTCACCTGGGCGCAGGTCTCGACAGCGACGGCAATATCACCCCCACAGCCCAGCAACGTGCGCTGGACTGCCTGCTGAAATTCGGCGAACGCTTGCGCGCCATGCCACGCCGCGCGGTGCGTGTGGTGGGCACCAACACCTTGCGCAACGCGCGCAATGCCAAAGAATTCCTCGCGCACGCCGAGCGCGCACTGGGCCACCCGATCAAAATTCTTTCCGGCCAGGAAGAAGCGCGGCTCATTTATTTAGGCGTCGCGCACACGCTGGCGGACAACGGCCAACGCCGTCTGGTGATCGACATCGGCGGCGGCAGCACCGAGCTCATCATCGGTGAGTGCGGCATACCGCAGCATTTATTGAGCCTTGAAATGGGCTGTGTGTCATTCAGCCGCACGTATTTCGACGGCGGCGAAATCACTCCCAAGCGCTGGCAACGCGCGCACGCCGCCGCCGTTGCAACACTGCAACCGGCGGAAAAGGATTTTTGCGCCGCGCGCTGGCAACACGCGGTCGGCGCCTCGGGCACGCTGCGCGCGGTCGACAGTGTGGTGCGTTTGGCGGGTGGATGTAACGACGGGATCACGCGCACGGCGCTCGACCGGCTGGTCGAAATAATGATCAAGTCCGGCCACATCGAGCGGCTGAAAATACCGGGGCTCAATCCGGAACGCGCGCCGGTGTTTCCCGGTGGCGTCGCCATTCTGGTGGCCTTGTTCGAAGTGCTGGGTCTGGACGAGATGCGCGTTTCCGACGGCGCGCTGCGCGAAGGACTGTTGTTCGACATGCTCGGCTGGCCCGCCGAAGAAGACACCTGCGCAAGCAGCGTCGCGGCCTTGGCGGCGCGCTTTCACGTTGACGCAGCGCACGCCCGACGCATCGAAGATACCGTAAGGCAATTGCTGAGTGGTGTCGAAACCGACTGGGATTTACGCGACGTGCACATGACCAAGCATCTGACCTGGGCGGCGCAGTTGCACGAAATCGGACTGGATATCGCCAGTAGCCAGCATCACAAGCACGGCGCCTATATTGTCGAGAACGCCGACCTGGATGGCTTCACCGCTTTTGAACGCAAATTACTCGGCCTGCTACTGCGCGCGCAGCGCGGTAAATTTCCGCTCGCGGCGCTGAAAGAATTACCCACCACCCACGCCACATTGTGGTTGCGGATGGCGGTGCTGCTGCGGCTGGCGATTATTTTACAACGCGGCCGCAGCACGGCAGCACTGCCAAACCTAGTGCTTGCAGCCGACAAGCGCGGGTTGCAATTGCAATTTCCGCAAGGCTGGCTGGAAGCCCGACCGCTATTGCGGGCCGACCTGGCACAAGAGACGGTGTATTTGCGGGAGGTGGAGTTGATACTTGACACCGCGCCCTCTTAAACTTTGTCGGCGTCCGCTGCGTCTTCATCATCCAAATCATCATCGTCGTCTTCGTCATCGTCGATATCTTCAACCTCGTCGAGTTCTTCTTCGTCGTCATCGTCGTCAATATCTTCCAGATCTTCGTCCTCGTCATCGATGTCTTCAATGTCGTCGATATCCAATACGTCGTCGTCTTCGGAATCACGACGGGCGACCGACACACCCTGCGCAAACCACGTGTCTTGCTCGACGGATGCAAACAGCAATTTGCCTGGGGGCTGCGCGAAAACGTTTTGCATAACAGGTTCCTCTGGATTGATCGGTAGCTATTGAAACTGCGCAACGCAATGAAAGCTTTTGCAGGCGCACGGCATTTTATCAACTCAACCAGCGCGCGCCCAGATACAAAATGGAACCGGCATAGATTCCCGCAACCACGTCGTCCAGCATGATGCCGAACCCGCCATGCACGCGCTGATCCACGCTACATATCGGCCAAGGTTTTACAATATCAAAGAGGCGAAACAACACAAAGCCCACGATTAACCCGACCGCGCCCGGCGGCGCCAAACTCATCGTCACCAACAAGCCGACGAATTCATCCCAGACAATTGCGGGATGGTCGCTCACGCCCCAGTCACGCGCCGCGCGTCCGCAAATAGATATGCCTGCGACAAACATCAGCAACGTTATCCCGGCATAGAGCCACCCCGGCAATAACTGCACGAACAACACGATGGGGATCGCCGCCAAAGTGCCGAACGTACCGGGCGCGCGCGCAGCCAAACCGCTGCCAAAACCGCTGGCCAGAATATGGATCGGATTACGCCAGTCCAGCGGCACGCGCATCATGGCGTGGCCGCATGAAAATGGTCGTAGCCGCGTTTTTCCGGAACAAACTGGCGGCCATCATTCATTTCACAACGCACGCCGGGCGCGGATTCAATGACGCCGATGCAGGTGACGCCGCAGGAAAATGCACGGAATAGTTCTTCAATGCGGGCGCTGTGCTCCGGTGCGGCGGTAAAACACAACTCGTAGTCGTCCCCGGAACACAGCGGCAGATTCCAGTCGCCGCGACCCACCGCATGAAATAATGTCGATACCGGCGCCTGCTCCGCCGCGATACGCGCCCCGACCCCACTTGCCGCACACACGTGACCCAGATCCGCGAGCAGTCCGTCGGAAATGTCGATACACGCACTTGCCGCCTCGCGCAACGCTACGCCTTCCGCAACGCGCGGTACCGGACGCAGCCAGCGCTGCGACGCAAATTGCGCTTGCTCCGGGGTCAATACCCTCTGGCGCAACGCGGCCTGCAATCCAATGGCGGCATCGCCCAGCGTGCCGGTGACAAAAATCAAATCGCCGGGTTGCGCGCCGCTGCGCCGTAATGCCTGCGCCTCGGGTACAAAGCCATGCACTTGCACGCTGATACTCAGCGGTCCGTGCGTGGTGTTGCCGCCCACCAATTGCACGCCGTGCTCCCCGGCCAATGCAAAAAAACCAGCGCTGAATTGCGCAAGCCACGATTCGTCAATACGCGGCACGGTAATCGCCAGTGTCGCCCACGCGGGTTGCGCGCCCATCGCCGCCAGATCGCTCAAATTGACCGCCAGGGCCCGATAACCTAAATCCGCCGATGCGATCCCCTGAAGAAAATGCACACCTTCGACCAAGGTATCAATGGACACCGCCAGACATTGCCCCTCCGGCACGCGCAACAACGCCGCGTCGTCGCCGATGCCTAACGCAACGTCGGCGCGCGTCACGGGCTGGCGCGTGAAAAAGTTGGAGATGAGCTGGAATTCGGAGAGTGGCATGGAGGTAGACCGTAGACCAGGAAAGCTGTTCTTTGAAGCTAGCACGATTGCTCAAACGGAGCATTCCTTCCCCCTGCAAGGGGGAAGGTTAGGATGGGGGTGATAAGCAAAACGGTGTGCTTGCACACCCCCATCCCAGCCTTCCCCCTTGCAGGGGGAAGGGGCGCTTCCTTTCGGACCGCGCACGGATTGTGTATTTAGGCCAAGCACAGTTGTCGTCTGTGTTGAGGAAAAAGTCATGACGCAGTGGTGGTGGTTGTTGTTGAGTCTATTCGTAAGTACGTTGGCAGCGGCGCAGGGCATTCGCATTGACGGCGCGCGCGCCTGGTCGGCGCCCGACAGCACACGCGTGGTGTTCGACATTTCCGCACCGGTGGTCCACCAGCTTTCGATACTGCACGATCCCGAACGGGTGGTGGTTGACATCCTGGATGTGGAGACAGGCGCGGCGCTCGACGGGTTGAAAGTCGCGAATAACGTTTTTTCCGAGGCGCGCTATGCCATGCGCGAGCAAAACACTTTGCGTGTGGTGTTTGATCTCAGCGCGCGGGTGCGGCCGAAAAGTTTTTTGCTCAAACCCAACGAACGTTACGGCCATCGTCTGGTGATCGACTTGCTACGCGAGGATGCGGCCAGCGAGAGTAAACCCGCACCCGCAAAAAACGCCCCGGCCGATGCCCCGGCCGAACCGTTGCGCAATGTGGTGGTGGCCATTGACGCCGGACACGGAGGAGAAGACCCGGGCGCGATCGGCCCGAGCGGCACGCGGGAAAAAGACGTGGTGCTGGCGATGGCGCAGCGCCTCCGCGATAAAGTCGAGAACGAGCCCGGCATGCGTGCGCTGATGATACGCAATGGCGATTACTTCGTGAGCCTGAGTGGACGCAAACGCATGGCGCAGGCGCAGCGCGCAGACATGTTTATTTCGATCCATGCCGATTCATTTCACAAGAATCCCAACGCGCGCGGCGCGTCGGTGTTTGCGCTATCGGTCAAGGGTGCGAGCAGCGCAGCGGCGCGTTGGCTGGCCGACAGTGAAAATGCCACCGACTCGATTGGCGGTGTGAGCCTGGAAGACAAAGACGACGTGCTCACCTCGGTGTTGCTGGATTTGTCACAGTCCGGGACCATCGAAGCCAGCGTGGATTTGGGTGGTCGTGTGCTGGGCGAGCTGGGCAAGGTGGGCAGCGTGCATAAAGGCCGGGTCGAACAGGCAGGTTTTGTGGTACTGAAATCGCTGGGCATTCCTTCGCTGCTGATCGAGGCAGGATTCATTTCCAACCGCAACGAAGAATACAAGCTGCGCGATCCGCTGTATCAGGAATTAATCGCCAACTCGGTATTGCGCGGCATACGCAGTTATTTTGCGGACCACGCACCGCCCGGCACGGTGCTGGCGGCAGGCAGCATGAAACATGTGATCAAGCCGGGCGAGACGCTGGCGGACATCGCACAGCGCTATCAAGTCAGCCCGACGGCGTTGCGGACTTTAAATGAAATTCACGGTGAGAATCTGGAGGTGGGGAAAATTTTACGCATACCAAAATTATGAACCGGGCGTTAATCGCGCTGAGCTAGTCGAGGATTTGTTCGAGAGATTCGTCATGGATCAGCCGTCGATCCGCTATTACCTGGCGGACGAAAGCCGTTATCGTGAAGGCACGGCTCCTTGTAGTATTGACAGCAAGTATTAGAGGCGATCAATGCGTTCATCGAACGCGGGCAACTCAAACGTAAAGCGGGTTAATCTGTCCCAGACATCAAACGAGGTAATCACTCATGTCCTCAGCAAAAGAAGCCGCACGACAGTTGATCGACCATTTACCGGATCAGGCCTCGTGGGACGACATCATGTACGAGTTGTATGTGAAGCAGAAAATCGAGGAAGGTCTGGCCGACATCGAGGCTGGGCGCACCATTCCGCACGAGCAAGTCAAAGCCGAGCTGTTGCGCGATGAAGATTGAGTGGGCCATCCGCGCCCGCACCGATATCCGCGAGCTGCGGCGGTACATCGCGCAGGACTCGCCACATTATGCGCGACGCTTCATCGAGAAGATTTTTCAGGCGACGGAGAAACTGCCGGAACATCCCCGCCTCGGGAGGCAAGTTCCGGAAGCCGGACGTGATGATGTGCGCGAGCTGATCTTTCAAGGCTACCGCATCATCTACGTTATCAAACCGGAGTGCGTGTTCATCGCCAGCATCGTGCATGGCAGCCGGGATTTGAACCGGCAATCAAGCAAGCCGTGGGAGGTCGGGTAGTCAGCCTCGTTACTTGTTCTTTTCCAGACACGGCACGACCTGCGGGTTCGCGGGATCGAACGCCGGGAAGCACGCGCCGCGCGCTTTGAGCAGCTCGATCACTTTATCTTTCCAGCGCTGTTGCTCGGAGATGGGCGGGACTTTACTGATCTCGGCAGTCGCCGCCATTCGCTGCACATTGTAATTAAGCCCGCGTTCTATTAAATAGGCCGCAAGATCGAATCTCACAAGCGCCATCGCTTCATCAGCCGCAGTATCATCTGCGTTAGAAAACTTGCCGCCGATGTGGATGTTGATGTCGGCACCGTGTTGCAACAAAAGATCGATGTTCTCTTTTCGAAACTGACTCACAGCAATGAACAACAGTGGTTCATTGTTGTTCAACCCACGCATGTTCGGATCGCCACCGTGCTTCAATAACAACTCCAACGCTTCAGGCCAGTTGCCACCCGCAGCCAAAGCCATGGCCGAGCCATTGCGGAGCGCTGCTTTGTAGTTGGGATTCGCACCAGCCTTCAGCAGATGTTGAGCGCCTTTGAGTTGACGATTGATCAACACAAACAGCAGTGGCGAGATGCCATCTTTACCGATGGCATTCACATTCGCGCCAGCCTTAATCTGTTGATCGACTTCACTCAGATCGCCGCTAACAGCCGCACTCACCATCCGCGCCACGCGCTCATCGCTGAACGCCTCTTGTGCGCTCATGTTACCCACGCGCGCCTCCAAGCATCCGGCGTTGACCATGACACAGAACACCAGCGCACAGAACTGGAGCCCCGCTTTCATTTGCATGCGCACAATGTCTCGCTCCTTGTTGCCTCATCACGTAGAACTCATTTTGCGTCATCGCGGATTGTAGACACTTTGCAGTGACTGCAACACGTACTCCATGCCGTGCAGACTGACGGTATTGGACAGAGCGCTCATCGTGCTCAACGGACGGCCCGCCAAGTCAACAGCGGGAATCGGATAGCGGAACAAAGCGAAATGGAGGTGCCCGTAAACTGTCTACGATGTCGTGAGGTAAATCAGTCCGCCGGTTTCTTGCGTGGCTGCCACAATACTTCCGGTGCGTTCACACACTTGTTTAAATACCGTGCGGTCACAAACAGCAGATCCGACAGGCGATTCAGGTAGATCGCGGTATGCGTATTCACGCGCTCGCTTTTGGTTAAGGTCACGACGCGCCGTTCTGCACGCCGACATACACTGCGTGCAACGTGACACAGCGCCGCTGCCGCCGTTCCGCCGGGCAAAATAAATTCCTTCAGTGGCGCGAGTTCAGCATTAAATGTATCCAGCGCGTGTTCGAGGCGTGTGGCGTCGGCGGCGATCATCATGTCGGCGCCCGGAATGCTGAGCTCGCCGCCCAGGTTGAATAAATCGTTTTGCACTTCAGTGAGCGTGCGACTTACGGTATCGGGCAGTTCATGCGTGAGCAACACGCCGATGAGGCTGTTGAGTTCGTCCACGTCGCCCATCGCTTCGACGCGCGCGTGATCCTTGTCAACACGTGAGCCGTCGCCCAGGCCGGTGGTGCCCTGGTCGCCGGTGCGGGTGTAGATTTTTGATAGACGGTGTCCCACGGGGTTATTCCTGGTTCAGTGGCCGGGGCCGCTGGAATGAAACATTGGCAGCGCAGGTACGGGGCGCGTAACGTACGATTTATGCCCGAGCACAACGATAGCTGCCCCAAAACTTAAGGCGGGGTTGCTTTGTGTGGTTACAGCGAAATGAACGTCTTGGCGGCTAATTGCCGACGGTCGGTTCGACTTCGTGGGCGTGCAGCCCCTTGGGTCCGCGCTCAAGTTCAAAGCGGACCGTTGCCCCTTTCGCCAGGGTTTTGAACCCGTCGCCCTTGATCGCCGAGAAGTGGACGAACACGTCTTCAGTGGTGCCGTCAGGCACAATGAAGCCAAAGCCTTTTTTGTTGTTAAACCATTTCACCGTGCCGATATTCATATGACTAACCCCCGTACTTAAATGGAACGCGCAGCCCCGCGTTTTTTCAAAGCGAAAAAACGCTAGTACAAAAGTGTAGTAGCTCGATCTGATATTGCAACCGGGCCGAGGCAGAGTGGGGGGTGCAGCAGTAGATCAGCGAATGCTGATTTGTCCGCCGCTGATCAGGTGGTTCGGCTTTCGCTATCCGGCGGCGCTGGCTTTTGGCATCAGGGTTTTGAGTTTGCTTTCGATGGCGTTGAGCAAATCGTTGAACGAATCCGCGAACAGTTTTACACCGTCTTTTTCCAATTGCTCAGTCACTTGTTTCATGTCGATCTGCAGCGCGTCGAGTGCGGCCAAGTGCTGCTCGGCCTCGGCGAGCCCGCTCTCCAGTGTCGATGCGGCAGTGCCATGGTCTTTGAACGCTTTATAAGTTGCGGGCGGCACGGTGTTCACGGTGTCGGGCCCGATCAAACTGTCAACGTAGAGCACGTCGCTGAAGTCGGGATTCTTGGTGCCGGTGCTTGCCCACAGCAGACGCTGCGGTTGTGCGCCGACGGCGCGCAGCTTTTCAAAACGCGGTGTGAAGAATGCTTCTTGATACAGGGCGTAAGCGCGCTTGGCGTTTGCGATAGCGGTTTTGCCTTGCATGGCTTTGAGCTGGAGTTGCTGCGCCGGCGATGCGGTGCGTGCCAGGTCTTGCAACATTTTGTCCACACTGTTATCGACGCGGCTGATGAAGAAGCTCGCGACTGACGCGATGCTGCTGATGTCCTTGTTTTGTTTCACGCGGGCGTCAAGCCCGTGCAGGTAGGCCTCGACTACCTCGCGATAGCGGCTCACTGAAAACAGCAAGGTGACGTTGATGCTGATGCCGTCGGCGATCAAGGTTTCAATGGCGGGTAACCCGGCGGCCGTGGCGGGTACCTTGATCATCGCGTTGGGGCGGTTGACGCGTTGATGTAAATACCTGGCCTCTTTGATGGTGCCTTCGGTGTCGTAGGCCAGCTCCGGCGAAACTTCAATACTGACCATGCCGTCACGTCCACCGCTTTGCTTATAGACCGGCAACAGCGCATCGGCTGCTGCCTGGATGTCTTCGATGGCAAGGTGATAAAACAGGTCACGTGCGTTGTAGCGCTTGCCGCTGCGGATTAACTCGGCAATTGCGTCGCTGTAGATGGGGCTGCCGGTAATGGCTTTTTGAAAAATCGTTGGATTTGAAGTGATGCCTTTCAGTCCTTCATCGCGAATCATGCGTGCGAGCTCGCCGCTTTGCAGCATGCCGCGCTCAATGTTATCGAACCAGATGCTTTGCCCAAGGTTGGCGAGGGCGAGCAGGGGAGGTGTGGTCATGGGAGTCTCCTGGTGATGGCGCCACCGGGTGGCGTGACGACCAAAGTTATTGAATCTAGATCGGCGCGGCGTGCGGGTTCTTGAGGGGCTTTGAGAAAAACTCCCTGAAACCGCTACAATGCCGGTTCATTTCTCTGGTCAGAACAATGCGTATTCTCCCTGCGATGGCTCTTGTCGGTCTACTGGTTGCCTGCACTGCTCCTGACCGCACGCCGCCCGACATGGTGTTGATACCCGCAGGCGAGTTCATCATGGGCAGCGATAAAGTTGACACCGAGGGGTTGCAACAACGTTACGGTCTGGTCAAGCCACTGTATCTCGATGAACATCCGCAGCAGCGGGTGGTGCTGAAAAGTTTTTTGATCGACCGCTACGAAGTCAGTAACGAACAGTATAAGGAATTTACGCTCGCGGCCAAACATCCAGAGCCGTTTGAATGGTCGCAGAATGGCTACAATCTTGCGGCTGGGCGTTTGCAACAAAGCGATGTCGATGCGCTGCGCTGGATCGCGAGCGACTACTTCAAGCTGGATGTCGATACCCAGCGCCTGGATAAGCCCACGTTACTGCGCTTGATGACGGAGCAGCGCGTATTCCGCGACCGTCTGCCGGTCGCCGGTGTAACGTGGTTGGACGCCGACGCGTACTGCCGCTTCCAACACAAACGATTGCCCAGCGAAGCGGAGTGGGAAAAATCCGCGCGCGGCAAAGACGGGTTTGAATTTCCTTGGGGCAACACCTGGAACCCGGAGGTGATCAACTCCGGCGACAATACCCAATTTGAAGACGGCATCGCGCCGGTCGGAACTTATCCGAACAGCAAATCACCCTACGGCGTGTACGACCTGGCGGGCAATGTATGGGAGTGGGTGGCGGACGATTACCGACCCTATCCCGGCAACAAAGTGCCGAACCCGGAATTTGGCAGCGGCAAAAAAGTGCTGCGCGGCGGCGGCGGCGGAATCGGGCACTACGCCATCAGTCAGTTCTTTCGTTCGGCCGCGCGTCAGTCCAGCGACCCGCGTGCGACCGGTGCGGACGTGGGCTTTCGTTGCGCACAAGATGCGCGTTAACCTAGAAACGGCAGTTGAACGGCCTGCGGAGTGCGATCTGTTGGGCGCAGGGCAAGGCGCAACGAGCGAGGAATAGCGAGCTATTCTGACGAGTTGCAACGAAGCCATGCGCCCAACGGGGCGTGCTCCGCAGGTCGTAGCGGGCCTCACTCTCCGGGTGAAATCTCTATAAACCAGAAATATCAATACCTGCGCACACTTGCTTAAGCCTTGCAGCGGTCAACTGCCGTTTCTAGGTTTAGTGATGTTCGAGCTCGTCTTGCGCTTTTACCGCAATCGGACCGTGCGCAAGATGCAGCGCGACGATTGCGCCGACAATAGCGCCGATGGTGAAGGCGAGAATGACGGATTCCATCAGATAAGTAGCCATGAATAAATTCCTCGTGCGTGCTGCTGGGGTTAGTGTTTATCGACCCCACAACCGCAGGGCTCGACTTTTATAGCGGCAGGTTAACGACGGGATTTAGTGCGGCGTGCAAAAAAATAGCTGACAGCGTTACTGGACGAGCGAAATGCCGGGTAGCTGCGCAACTCGCCTATGTTTGGTGTGTTGTAGGTCAGGCTGCGCAGCTGCCTGACACAGCCGCTACGGAGCGCGCCGCGCACGGCGTAATTGCGAAAGAACTTTGCGAATGATATTCACCGCGTGATCAATCTGGCGTTCGGTAATCATAAGTGGCGGCGCAATACGGATGACGGTGTGATGGGTTTCTTTGCTCAACAGGCCGGCACGCATCAAGTGTTCACACACTATGCGTGCGTTGATGCGACGGGTGTCAAGCTCGATGCCGACCAGCAGCCCGCGCCCGCGCACATCGCGAATCAACGGGTTAGTCAGCGCGCGTAATTTTGTCAGCAAATAGTCGCCCAGCGTCGCGGCGCGCTCGACCAGGTGTTCCTCGACCAGCACGTTCAAGGCTTCCAGCCCCACCGCCGCCGCCAGTGCGTTACCGCCGAAGGTGCTGCCATGGTCGCCGGGGGTAAACACGTTCATCACCTCGCGCCGTGCGAGGAACATCGACACCGGCAGCAGTCCGCCGCCCAGCGCCTTGCCCAGCAATACTGCGTCGGGTTTGACGCCGTCGTGTTCGCAGGCGAGCAGTTTGCCGGTGCGGCCCAGGCCGGTTTGAATTTCGTCGCAGATCAATAACACGTTGTGCTGCGCGCACAGCCGCGCGCACTCCGCCAGGTAACCGGGCGGCGGCACGATGATGCCGCCTTCACCCTGAATCGGTTCGACCAGAAACGCAGCGGTGTTGGGTGTGATGGCGGCTTCCAGTGCCTGCGCGTCACCGTACGGGATGAGTTTGAAGCCCGGCGCAAACGGTCCAAACCCGGCACGGTATTGCGGTTCGCTGGATAGGCCGATGGCAGCCAGCGTGCGGCCGTGAAAATTATTCTGGCAGGCGATGATCTCCGCGTATTCCTGCGGCACGCGCTTGACTTGATACGCCCATTTGCGCGCCGCCTTCAATGCGGTTTCGACC
>JANOOV010000290.1:0-2615 GCA_031421535.1 Gammaproteobacteria bacterium | reverse complement strand
CGATCACGATGAGTTTGTCTTTGGCCAGCAGGTCGCGGCAGCGGGTGTAGACATCTGAAAATACCGCCATTTCGATGCGCGCGCTGCGGTCGTCGAGCGTCACGAACGCCATCATGTCGCCCTTCTTGGTTTTCATGGTACGCAGCGCCAGCACCAGCCCGGCGATCACCAGTGTGGCGTCGCGTTTGGGTTGCACGTCGACAATGCGGCAACTGGTGAACTTGCGCAGTTCGTTTTCGTAGCGCGTGATGGGGTGGCCGGTGAGCCACAGGCCGAGGGTTTCTTTCTCGCCGTTCAGGCGCTGCTCTTCGCTCCAGTCTTTTTCGGCAACGTAGTGACCGGCCGGTTCGTTGACCGCGTGCGCCGCGCCGAACAAGTCGGTTTGGCCGCGCTCGCGATTCTGCGTGGTTTGCTCGGCCAGCTTGATTGCAATATCGAGCGACGCCGCCAGCGTGGCGCGATTGGGTCCGACTTTATCCAGCGCGCCGGAGCGGATCAGCGCTTCGAGCACGCGGCGGTTGGCCTTGCGCAAATCGATGCGTTTGCAGAAATCGAAAATGTCTTTATACGGCCCGTTGGCGCCGCGCTCGTCGATGATGCCCGCGATGGCTGACTCGCCCGCGCCTTTGATCGCGCCCAGCCCGTACACCACGGCGTGATCGTCCAGCACGGTAAAACGGTAGGCGCACAGGTTGATATCCGGCGGTAATACTGTTAATTTCATGTCCCGGCACTCGTCAATCAGCGTGACGACTTTGTCGGTGTTGTCCATATCCGCCGACAACACCGCCGCCATGAAGGCCGCCGGGTAATGCGCCTTGAGCCAGGCGGTTTCGTAACTGACCAACGCGTAGGCGGCCGAATGCGAGTTGTGCACGATCACGCCGTCGGCGACAAAGTTGTGATCGCCCTCGACCGTGAGATCGTAGGTATCTTGAATGCCGCAATCTTCAACGCTGACCACACGATCCCAAAATACTTCCGAATTCGCGAGGCTCGCCAGGCGCGCCGACCCGAAATACGCCGCGAGACGCGCGATAGTGTCACGGCGAAACCCCTGCTTGACGGTGCTGCCCTTGCCGGTAAATTCCTTCATCGACACGCCCGACTGGCACTCCAACTCATCCCACGTCATACCGCGCTTGATCCGTTCCTCTGCGACCCATGCGCGAACTTCGCCGGGTACGGTGTCCTTGCTGGTGCGTCCGCGCGCGGTGGATTCGAGATGGCGCAAGAGATGGCCCACTTGCTCCTGTCGACTGATGGTGTGCGGCACAATGCGTTGCATAAACGCTTCAAGACTGCCAGCACCCAGCACATGCACGGTATATCCGGCGCGATGCCCGCCGCGATACTTGAACTGCTTGGAATGGATACGGCTGATCATTCCAAGCCGCAGCAACAGCATCTGCACATCGTCCGCCAATTGCCGCGATGACGTAGCGTAGAACGGCACGCACAGCGCATGATTTGCGATGAATCCGTCGCCCGACCACAACCGCCCCAAAAACAATTCGATATCCTGATCGCACAGCGTAAACACTTCTGCCGGTATTGATTTTTGATCCGCTTTCTTGCCGATCAACCCGAGACTCGCCACCCATTCATATGCACCTGAAACAACCGGCGCGGCTTCCAGATCGTATGCAACGGCGTTTGCGCCGCGCGTGTTCCACGGAATCTGTCCCGCATGAAAACGCATGTCACGACCGGTGTTGGCGCACACTTCCAGGCGCTGGTCCTTGCGCGCGGCGACCCGTGCAACAGTATTCGGAAATTGCGCCACCGCTGCGGCGAAATCATCAATCATCGCGCGGTCGTTATTGTAAAAATACAGCGACGACGGGTGGCAGGTGTTCCCTTCTGAAATCAACCCCGCCAAGGTAATAAGTTGATGTCGAGACCAGCGACGCGCACTGTCGATGATCAGGCGGCGCGGTACCGCGATACGTTCGCCGGGCGAAAGGTCGCCAAGGTTTTTCCAGCCGTGCAGGGTACGAAACGGATGGTTTGCGGTTGCGACAATCCGTTTGCCCAGTTGCGTTGTCAACGCGTACACGCGCTTGCGGCCGTTCCACACCACGTCCTCCACGTTGCGGCGATGCAAACGCCAATCATCGCCGAGCGCGTGAATCAAAAACGGGCGCCGATTCTTGAACAGATTTTCAACCGTCGTGATCGCGCCGGAGTCCGCGTCGACGACACGGGTCGCACCGATAACGCACTTGTTAAACCCATAGCCCGCGAACTTTTCCATCAAGTCGAAAATATGCGTGGCGACTTGTTCTTTAACGCCCCGCTCCACTGCGCCTTTGGTGAAAATCTCGCGCTGCTGCGCCATCTCTTCCGCTTTCTTTTTACCCATCGCGCGGCGCAACAAATCGGCGGCGCCCAGCGTGTAGCCGGACAACTCCTGCGCGATCTGCATCACCTGTTCCTGATACAAAATCACACCGTAGGTCGGCTTCAAAATTGTTTCGAGCGCCGGATGCGGGTAGTTCACCTTGGCGCGGCCGTGTTTGCGGTTGATGAAGTCGTCCACCATGCCCGACTGCAAGGGGCCGGGTCGAAACAAGGCGACCAGCGCGATAATGTCTTCAAAGCAATCCGGTTGC
>JANOOV010000289.1:0-9511 GCA_031421535.1 Gammaproteobacteria bacterium | reverse complement strand
CCTGCAAGGCGCTTGGGTTCATGAAACCGATAGCGTGATGAGGACGATACGCGCGAACGACATCGTGGCCCGGGAGATTCAACACCTCCCACTTTGAGGCCGGATATATGGCAGCAACCTGTTCCATGTCATTTAACACACGCGGCCTTGCTATGCGGGAGGAGACCATATATGCGCCATGCGCACGGATAATGCCGGGGACAATCTATCGCGCGCATGGCGCACGCTACACCGGCAGCTAACTTTCCAGATGTGTTTTGCGGATGTGTTCGACCAAACCTTCAGAAGCGGCTTCGACCAAATCCAGCACCCGCTCGAAACCCAGCTCGCCGCCGTAGTAAGGATCCGGCACGTCGAGTTCGTTCAGGTGGGGCGCGAACTCCAGAAACATTTTTAATTTGTAGCGCGCCTCGGGCGGGCAGGCGTCGCTGAGATTGCTGTAGTTCTCCGAGTCCATCGCCAGCACGTAATCGAATTCGCGAAAGTCGTCTTCCGAAAAACGGCGCGCGCGTAAATTGCTGATGTCGATGCCGCGCCGCAGCGCGGTTTGCTGCGAGCGCGGATCAGGCGGATTGCCGACGTGGTAAGCATGCGTACCCGCAGAATCGGCGTGCACGTATTCTGTCAAGCCCTGCTGCTCGATCAACTGCGCGAACACCCCCTCGGCGGTCGGTGAGCGACAGATGTTACCCATGCATACAAACAGTACTTTGATTTTAGCCATGATGTTCTCCGCTGCGTAACCGGCCTTCGGCGTGCGCCAGATCTTCCAGTGTATCGACTCCGGGCGGCGGCACCTGATCCGCGACGGCCACGTGAATGCGTTGCCCGTTCCACAACGCGCGCAATTGTTCCAGCGATTCTGCGCATTCCGGCGGCGCCGGCGGCCAGGCGACAAATTGCGCGAGAAACCCGGCGCGATACGCATACAAACCCAAGTGACGATAATACGCGGCACCGGCGGGCAACTGCTGCGGCTGCGCCGCAAAAGCATCACGATGCCACGGGATCGGCGCGCGGCTGAAATACAGTGCATAGCCCGCCGCATCCATCACCACTTTAACGGCGTGCGGATTGAATAATTCGGCGGCGTCGTGAATGGCCACGCACAGCGTCGCCATTTGCGCGTCGGCATGTGCGTGCAGATTCTGCGCGACGCAGGTTAATAATTTTGGCGGCATCAGCGGCTCGTCGCCTTGCAGATTCACCACGATTTCGTCAGCGGCGAGCCGCAGTTGCCGCGCGGCATCGGCGAGCCGATCCGTGCCGGACGGATGCTGCGCCGCCGTCATGCACACCTGGGCGCCAAATTTTTCACAGGCGATTTTAATGCGCTCGTCGTCGGTGGCTATCACCACGCGGCGCGCGCCGCTTTCCAGCGCGCGTTCGTGCACGTGTTGTATCAGGGGTTTGCCCGCCAATTCACGCAGCGGCTTGCCGGGCAAGCGCGACGCGGCGTAACGCGCCGGAATCAACACGGTAAAGGGTACGGTCATTTCATTTTACTGCTTCTTCCGCCGCCAGCGTGCGCGCTTCCTGTTCCAACATCACCGGAATGCCATCGCGAATCGGATACGCCAGCCGATCACCTTTACAAATTAATTCCTGTTTATCTTTCAAAAACACCAGCGGACCCTTGCACAAGGGACACACCAGAATATCGAGTAATTTTCTATCCATACGCACGCACCTTTTTCAATTTCTCTATCACCAGTGTAGCCAACCGCTCATCGACGCGCGCCTGCGCGACCACCACCCACCAATGCGCGGCGGCGAATGCGCGGCATTTTACCGCGTCTTTTTCGGTCATCAATACCGGCAGCGCATCGCCGAAATCCAGATCGCCGGGGACGTAGGCATGATGATCCGGAAACGGGTGCTCGATGAGCTGCACACCCGCCGCACGCAACTGCTGAAAAAACCGTGCGGGATAACCAATGCCTGCCACCGCGTGCACGCTGCTGCCGCGAAACGCAGCGACATCGCGCACACTGGCCGCGTCCCGCAGATTACCGACGTTGCCCAGCTCCAATTGCAGCGCAAATTCCGCAGCGCTCGCGTCGCCGTGCATCACGACAAAATCCACCGTGCGCAGCCGCGCGACGGATTCGCGCAGCGGCCCGGCGGGCAAACGCCAGCCGTTGCCAAATTGGCGCGTGCCATCGACGACGGCGATTTCGACATCGCGCGCCAATGCGTAGTGCTGCAAGCCGTCGTCGCAAATCAGCACGTCGCAGTGCGCGCGTGCCAGCAGCAGATGTGCGGCGGCAACACGCTGCGGCGCTACTGCCACCGGGCAGGCCGCGCGTTGCGCGATCAACACCGGTTCATCGCCCACTTGGGCGGGATCGCTGTCGGCCGTGACCCATTGCGGCCATGAGGTTGCGCTCCCGCCGTAACCGCGACTGACCACCCCCGGAGTAAACCCTGCCGCACGCAAACGCTGCACCAGCCACATCGTCAACGGTGTTTTGCCGGTACCGCCGACGCTGATGTTGCCAACGACAATAACCGGCACCGGCAAGCGCGTAGCTTTAACCAAGCCGATGCGATAAGCGGCACGGCGCAACGCCGCCAACCCGGTAAACAGCCAGGCCAGCGGCAGCAATGAAACAGCGATGAAATTTTTGTCCGCCCAGTAAGAATCAAGTCGCTTCACGCGCTAAACACACCCCCATCCTGACCTTCCCCCTTGCAGGGGGAAGGAATGCTTCGTTTTTGCGATCATTGGTTTGTCTAAATAACTTGATTCACTCCACGGGCACTGTGAGTTGCGACTGAAATTGACGCTGATGCAACTGTGCATACACACCGTTGCGCGCGAGCAGTTCGCGGTGCGTGCCGTGCTCCACGATGCGACCATGATCCAGCACTATAATCCGCTCGGCTTTCTCGATGGTGGACAGGCGATGCGCAATCACCAACGTGGTCCGGTTCGACGTGAGGTTATCCAGCGCCGCCTGGATGTGTTGCTCCGACTCCGAATCCAGCGCCGAAGTTGCCTCGTCGAGAATCAGGATCGGCGCGTTTTTCAGCAGGGCGCGTGCAATCGCGATGCGTTGACGCTGGCCGCCGGACAGCAACACACCGTTCTCCCCCACCATGGTGTCAAAGCCCTGCGGCAAGCGACGGATGAATTCGGTGGCATGCGCGGCGTCCGCCGCCGCAGTCACGTTCTCAAGTCCGGATTCGGCCAGGTGCCCGTAGGCGATATTTTGCGCGATGGTGTCGTTGAATAATGTAATGTCCTGGCTCACGTAGGCGAACTGGCGTCGCAAATCCGGTAACTTGAGCTCGCGCACATCGATGCCATCGAGAAAAATAACGCCGGTGGCAACGTCATAGAAACGCGGCAGCAAGCTTACCAGCGTGCTCTTGCCGCTGCCGGATTTGCCGACAATCGCAACGGTCTGGCCGGGCTCGACCGCAAACGAAATATTCTCCAACACCCCCGCCGCACCCCCCTGATACATGAACGAAACATCGCGAAATTCGACCTGACCGCGCGCGCGTTCCAATGCACGCGGGCCGCTGTCGGTTTCTGCGGCGGTATCGAGGAATTCAAAAATACTCTGCGCCGCAGCGATGCCGCTTTGCAAAGTGACGTTGATTTTGGTCAGGCGTTTCATCGGCGAGAACAGCAACATCAACGCCGTCATGAACGACATGAAGGTCCCCACGGTGATTGCGTCGCGCATCGATGGCTGGGTTGCGATGTACAACACGGCGGCAAACGCCAGCGAGCCGATCACCAGCGTGACCGGTTCGGCCAGCGCACCGGTCGCGGTCATTTTTTTCTGCTGGCGACAGGCCATCTCGTTGGCGGTGCTGAAATGCGCGCGCTCGTAGTCTTGCGTGCCGTAGGTTTTAATCACGCGCTGGCCGTCGATGGCTTCATGCGCCACGCGCGTGACATCGCCGAAGGAGGTTTGAATGCGCAGCCCGATGCGCCGCAAGCGCTTTCCGATCCCCACCACCAGCACCATGATCATTGGCCCGACCAGCAGGAAAAACAGCGACAATTGCCAGTTGTAATAAATCATCAGACCCAACAAACCGACGATGGTCAGATTGTCGCGCACCAGAATCAAAATCGCCTTGGTCGAAGCACTGTAGATTTGCTCGGTGTCGTAAATCAATTTGGAAATGAGCTGACTCGAAGGCATGTTGTCGTAATACGCCACCGGCAGCACCAGCAGTTTATCGAACATTTGCTTGCGCACGTCGCGAATCACATTGCGCCCGACGGTCATCATGAACACATCGGCAACGAAGGCACTGATGCCGCGCACTAAAAATACCGCGACTAACGCAAACGGAATGTAGCGAATCGCGTCGGGGTCTTTGTTGACGAAGCTGCCGTCCAGCATCGGCTTGATGAGCGCGGCCACCGCCGTGTCACCGGCCGCCGCCAGCAACATGCCCAGCACCGCAAACGCGAACGTCGTCCAGTACACGCGCACATAACGCAGCAAGCGGCGGTACACCGCCGCCGCGTCATATCGGTCTTGCGCTGAGGACATTACTGTGAAGATTTCGGCTGTTGCGCCGCGATGCTGATGCGCAGCAATCCCAGCTGGCGGGCGGCATCCATCGCGGTGACCACGGCCTGGTGCGGCGTTTTACCATCGGCGCTGATGACCACAATCAACTCCTTACGGTCGCGGTCGCCGACGATTTTTTCCATCGCACGTTTGACGGTGCCAAGCTCGGTGTTGACAACTTCCTGGCCATTGACAAAAAAACGCCCGCGTTCGTCGATGGCCACGTCGATGGTCTTGACTTCCTGATCGGGTAATTTTTTCTGCGCGGCTTCGGGCAGGTTGATGGAAATCTCCGCCGCGTGCTTAAACGTGGTGGCGAGCATAAAGAAAATCAGCAACATCAACAAAATGTCGATCAGCGGAATCAGAATGATTTCCGGTTCCTCACGGCGGCGTTGGCGCAGGTTCACTTCTTTGCCTCCCGTGCTTCCTTCGCGTCCATCTGGTCGCGTTCGCCCATCATCACTTCCACCAGCTTGATGGCTTCCTGCTCCATCGATATCGCCAGTTCATCGACGCGGCGTTGAAAATGACGGTAAAAAATCAGTGCGGGAATGGCCACCACCAGACCCGCCGCCGTCGCGATCATGATTTGGGAAATACCCGAACCGAGCGCCTGCGGATTGCCGACGCCTTGCGAGGTCATGGTCGAAAACACTTCCATCAAGCCCACCACTGAACCCAGCAAACCCAGTAACGGTGCAATCGCCGCAATGGTACCGAGCGTATTGAGAAACCGTTCCATGTCATGAATCTCATGACGCCCGGCGTCTTCGATACTTTCTTTCATGACTGAGCGGCTGTTATGCCGATTCACCAAACCCGCCGCGAGCACCCGGCCCAGCGGTGAACCGTCGCGCAGCGCACGCAGGCTGTCAATCGTCAGCTCGTTCTTTTTGTGCCAGTTCCAGATCTGCGCCACCAAATGCTTGGGGATGATCTTCTTGGTTTGCAGTGCCCAAAAGCGCTCGGCAATAATCGCCACCGAAGCGATCGAACACAAAATGATCGGCCACATGAGCCAACCGCCAGCTTGGATGATTTCAAACACGATGTGATTCCCTTTTGTCAGGTCGCAAGACTGCGACAATGTAACAAACTCAATCGGGCACGGAAAGGACTGGCCGCTCGTTCACCCATATCGGCTGAGACGTCATTGTCTTTATTAGTGGCGCAGTGCGGAGCCCAATAGCGCGCGGCAAGGAATACACACCGCCGAGATGGTCGCCGTCGCGGGGGCTCAATATCATGATCTGACATAAGCTCACCAGCCGAGGCCGGTTATCCGAACGGCAGACTGTGGATGAAAGTGACGCGCCGGAACCGCGAGGTGCTGGCCAATTTCAGCCATCCCTACAACATCGATGTACTCGCGAAGACGGATGATTTTATCGCCCTGCTGGATATTCTCGGCGGCTACTACAATGCTGCCGCGAACGCTCAGGAAGCGACGAATTTTCTGCGCATCGCCTACCCGACGTTTCAGGCGAATGCGCCACTGGAGCCGCGTATTGGTTTTGTTCAATCGGTGCCACAATGATTCGCTACTGTCTTGGTTCTTCGCAATTTTTAATATCTCGAATAAAACGGGAGAAAATTGCAAAGAGGCGATGGAATCTCGATCCTTTCGCCAGTAAAATACTGCGCATAGTGACGTCGAGGGCAGAAGAAACAGTTTTTCGCTTTAACGCCAGCGCTGGCGTGCCCGAATCCGTTATTCTTAGAAAGATGTTTAATTACTATGGAGGTGCTTTGATATGAACAAGATTTCAACGTTGATGCTGGTTGGGTTGCTTGTTGCAGGTTGTAGTAGCGGCGGCGGTGACGACAAGCCCAGCAACGGTGGTGGTGGCGGCGGTGGTGGTGGTGGTGGCTTAACGGTCAACTCGGCACCGACAGCGGCATTGTCGGGATCACAATCCAATGCGGCTGCGTTGGCGGCTGAAATCCAGAAGGATGTTCCCGATCTGGTTTCGCTGGCCTCGGCAAAACCTCCTGGCGCCATCAATACCTTACCAGGTGGGGTTCTCACGACGTTGCAATGCTCGTCGCTCGGCCAAAGCGGCAGCGGTACGTATTCGGTTGACAGTAATATCGGTAGTGGCGGGCCTACAACCGGTTCGACAATAACCATCACCTACGGCAACTGTACGTTCACCTCCAGTGGATCGACCTCTACGATCAATGGGTCGATGACTCTCACGTACACACGCTATAACAGTGCCCAGGATTTTGCGATATCCACCAAATACACCAATCTCACGATGGCCTTTACCAGCCCATCGGGGAACTATACTTACGGGCCGATGAACGGAACCTACACAATCGATTTCGCCAACGGCACATACAGCTACAGTTCCACCATGGCGAACGGCGGAGCCTCCAATATTTCCAGCTCTAACATCGTTACCAGCGGTAGCTCGATTACCATCACGTCGGCGACCTATGTATATAACTCGACGAGTGCGAGCGGGGTTATCAAGGTCGTGTTCAACAACTGGCGGTACGACTCGACGACGGGACGTGCGGTGAGTGGTTCGATTACGGTAACCGGCGCAAACGGCAACACGGTGAAGATTGACGCAACAGGAACCGGCTATACCGTCACTTACACCGTCAACGGCGCCGTTACCGCGTACACGGTAGCGTTCTAACCCACGGCTACGCATTAAACAAAACCAAGTCACGCAGCATTCAATAAGGTCGGGGTAACCCGACCTTATTTTTTTGACATTTCTTACAGCGATACGAATGAGAAAAATGATCTCCGCACACACCGGAGCTGTACTGTGCGTCGCAATTTTCCCCGGGCTGTTTCCGGTGCCCGGCATGGCGTCACCGAAGGAGCTGAGCTTCTCCGCATTCATGGAAACGGCGAACTACATGTCCGACGAATATCGATTCGGCATGCTATTTAACCGGGAAAACGGCACGTTGACCGGGTCATATCTGCGCGGGGGCTACATCAAAGGGCCGTGGCGTAGCGTCGTCGAATACAGAAATATCTCAGGCACTATTGACTACCAGGGTCAAACCCAATTTGGCATTCCAATCGAATCTCAAACCGATTTGAAATATTCTCAATCCGGAATATTGACCGCCTATCAAGCAGGCAACACACCGTTGTATGCAGGGATCGCGCTACGGTCGCGCGACCTTGAGCGGCGGATTCGTGCAACGCCGATCACACAAGCGCTGCATGAAACCCTGCGGCAAACGGAATGGGGTCCGGTTGTCGGAGCGGCATGGGATCCAGCGGAGAATATCTCCTTCTCGGTACAATTCATGGCGCTGATCACGGAGCGGTCAACCCTTGATGTCGATTTTCTGGGCAGCTACGACGCGGGCAAATTAACCTTGCCGCGCAATTCAAGTCGCGATCTACAAATCACCTTGCTCTACCGCATCGACCCGTCTTACTCGTTTGCGATAGAAGTTTGCGGCCAACGATTTACCCCCGAGAAGTCATCACCCGCCTTGCTCACAACAAACGGGATACCCGTGGGGCTTTACAACTATCCCGGTAGTACGCAGGACATCTGGACACTGGGCGCCGGTGCTGTAATCCGCTGGTAACCCCGACACGCGCCACTTAATTTTGTTGCACGCAGCGTTACACCCGCACGACCACCAGCGGCACATACAACTCGTCGGCGGTCAGTCCGCCGTGCACGCCGATTTGCGAAAACGGCTTTTCGCCGCGCAGCAGGTCTTTGATTACGTAGTTGTCTTTCATCAGCAACAAGTAATCGCCGATGCGGTCGTACAGGCGCGGATGCGGGGTGCCGGTACCAAACATATTTTCCGCGATGGCCTGCTCGGCGGGGATCATCCAGCACACTTCAGACAACTCCTGTGCAACATAATTTTCGAATTGCGCCACGCGCGCGGGACGCACATAGCAATACGCCACACGCGGTTCACCGCACAGCGGTAGCGCCAGCGTTTCGGCAAAGCGCGGGTGCGACGCAAGCGCAATGGTATGCGCGGGCGTGGTGTCGATCAGCCCGTGGTCGGCACACACCAATAGCAGCGTATCGGTGCCGGTGAGTGACTCGATCAACTGCGCAAAACCGCTGTCCAGCTGGGCGAAATGCGCCGCCGCCGGTGCGCTTCCGATGCCGTGGGTGTGGCACAGGCTGTCGAACTCGGACCAATACGCGTGGATGTATTTAGCCCCCGGCTCACGCACGGTTTGCACAATCAACGCAAAATAATCGTCGAGATTTTGATATCCGCGCCGCCGCGCCGTGCGCGTGGTCGCCAGGCTGAATTCGGAATCGACAATGCGCTGCGCCGTCACCACGTGCGCAGGTCGCGTGATGCGCTCGAAGATTGAACGCAGATGGAAAACATCATTGATGTCGATTTTGGCGGCGCTCAACGATGCACCGCCATAACGCGGCTGGAATGGCAGAATTGACGTAACCGTGCCGATCTCTTTCAGGAACATGAACCAGCCGGTGAGTGCGTGTTGCTGCGGCGCAAGCCCGGTCAAAAGTGTCGTGACCGCGCTCGCCGTGGTGGTGGGGAACACCGACGTGATACGTGCGCGCAGGTGGCGGCGCAGTGCACTGCCGGGGTCGCGTGTCATCAAATAGTTGTAGCCCAGGCCGTCGAGCACCAGCAGCACGACGTTGCGCGCTGGCGCGATCTCTTCAGCGGGTAAGTGCTGCAACCCGGGGTAAGGCGCGTCGCCGCCCAGCGCACCGATCAGCGAACTCATCAGGTTGACGATGCTGCCGCCGTGGTAGTCGGGCTTGAGAATGGCGACGTCCATGCGGGTACCTTCGTGTAGGAGCGCCGCCCACCGCGCGGAGGGTTTATACGAAAAAAAAGCGCCCAGGGCGGGGCGCCGACGTTAGCGAGATCGCGTGCCTGTGACGCCTGCCTGTCGATGCGCGCGTTTTTCTCACGGATCTGATCGAGCTGCCGCGAAGCGGCGGTGTAGGATTGCTCCGCCGCCG
>JANOOV010000288.1:0-2348 GCA_031421535.1 Gammaproteobacteria bacterium | reverse complement strand
GCGCTGGAGTTTGAATGGATTGGTTTCATGGGGAGTACTCCGTTGCTGTGGGAATGCAGTGGGAAAACAACAATGTCCTTCTATAATTCGGCAGCAGCGCGGCGACTGAGGCCAGAAAGATTCATCTCCAGACGATGCCGGACCATAGGGAGCAGGTTGATCGTCCCGAGTACGATGTTTCTCAGCAATCGCTGCGGCGCGCTTTTTATGGTCGCCATGTGCGTCAGCCGCCCGGCGAGTTGCAGCACTTGCTTGGCGGCCGGCCGCCGCAGTGATTCATACCTGTCAAGGTGGCTGTCATCCCTATGCCCCGCAACCACATCGGCCAGGAGGCGGCCGAGCACGCAGGCATCCACCAGACCAGTGTTCATGCCCTGACCCCCTGCCGGGCTGTGCACATGCGCGGCATCGCCGATCAGCAGGAAGCGCCCGTGACGGTACTTGTCGGCCACACGGTGCTGCAGACGGAAGCGCGAACTCCAGAGCACGTGCGCGATCTTGTCAACGCCATGGGTCGGCCCCCGGGTGTCCAGTAGCGTTTGCAGGTCCGCAATCCCGGGATGCTCCGGAGCGTTATCGAGCGTGGCTACGATGCGGTAGGCGCCCGAGGGCAACGGTGCGACCACGACGAGACCGGCGGGTGAGAAGAACAGCATCACTTCATCATGGCCATGGCTCCAGGTCATTTCCACATCGGCCAAGACAAACGATTCCTCGTAGCTGGCGCCTGCAAACCCAATGCCGGCCGTCTGCCGCACCAGACTGTGCATGCCGTCGGCCCCGACCACATACCGCGCGTGAATCGTCTGTCGGTCCTCGCCCGATACCACGGACGCTTGCACCCCCTCCGGCGTTTCGACCAGCGCCTCAACAGTACAGCTCCGGCGCACGAAGCCGCCCGCCTCGGCGAGTGCTTCGGCCAGAATCTTTTCCGTGCGGTCTTGCGGCAGCATCAGCAGGTACGGGTGTCGCGTGGCGAGTGTGTCGAAGCGTAGCCGCAACAAGACCCGATCACGGTCGCGGATGCTGAATTTGGCGAGCTTCAGTCCCGCGTGCGTCAGCCGCTCGGACACGCCGAGCTGCTCCAGCACCTCCAGTGTGTGGGCGTGAATCACCGCGGCGCGCGACGTGTTCTGGCCTGTGGCGAGCTTGTCGACGATCACAGGGGTGACGCCGGAGCGCATGAGCATCGTGGCCAGAGCAAGGCCGGAGGGACCCGCGCCGACAATTAGGACATCGGCATCCAGTCTGTTTGTCGTGCTGAGCGTACTCATCGAAACAACCCTCTTTCACGGTAGCCGGTACACACTATGAATGTTCATGATCTGAATTTGAGGAGGGCTAAAGTTGAGGGCACGCCGCTTTTGGCGCGTCCCTCTCGAACGCATGTTAGACATGTTTTTTACATTACACGCTTGCCAGATCACGCTCCAATTGGCCCGTGTGCAACTCGAATAAATGGTTGTCATAGTCGACGAAATAGAGCGACTTGGCAGCAGTGCCTGCGCGAGACACTTGACTCTCGACGCCAAGGGCAGAGAGCTTTTCGGCGAAAATTTCCAATTCATCTTCGGCCACGGAGAAAGCGATGTGATCGTCACTGCGGCTCACGTGTGACTCACCCTCTACCAACACGAACCAGATACTCCCCAAAAAAAGAAACGTTTCAGGTGGCCCCTTTCTCTCCTGTTTCAGGCGGGCAATTCTTGCGCCCAATGCTCGCTCAAAGAGCTGCGCGGTTCGTGCTGGGTCACGAACTACAAGTGCGATGTGACTAATGGCCTTTAGCATGGATACATATCCTTTATTTGGCCTAATGTTTGAATTCACCGGCCTTGCGCGGCTTATGCGCAAGGTCCGGTGGAATGATGGGTTGAGCATCGGCAGCCGCTGGCGGGAGTTCGGTTGATTCGGCGAATCTTGCGATTAACGACTGCACGTACTGCCAAACCGAAGGCAATGCGTTGCCAATGGCCGAATTGATTCTAAGAATCTGCTCAAGCGACACCCGGTTTTCAATCCAGCTTTGACCTGAGTTGCTGAGGTTCTGCAACACCGGCATGAGGCGGTCAACCGCATAAGCGAACACGGCTTCACCAGACTGACGCGCTTCGTATTCCTCCCACCTTTCCATGCACCAACTTCCGTGAGGCGCGGGCAGGAGCCCAAAAATTTGTTCAGCCGCGCTTCTCTCGTTTTGAATTGCTTTGGCATCTTTTGCCTGATAGACGATTTGATCACCGGCGTAAATTTCGGGAATATCATGAACCAACAAAATTTCAACGGCGCGAGAGACGTTGATGGGTTTCGGCGATTCATTGGCGAGCAAGACGGCCAGCATGCAGACC
>JANOOV010000287.1:0-4998 GCA_031421535.1 Gammaproteobacteria bacterium | reverse complement strand
CGTATGTGTTTCGTAGGTTCGCACGCCGCACACTCCTCCACGTCGAAAGATCGCGGTTACACACCACGTTCGGCCGACGTTCAACATTAGTTACTTTCAACCAACAATGAGGCTTTTATGAACACTATGAAGAAAACAGTTCTTGCATCACTGGTTACAGCCAGCATCGGGGTCGTTGCGTTACCCGCAACAGCGGCATTGGCGCCCATAATCTTGCCCGTGCCATTCTTAGGGATAACCACCACGGAAATCGACGACGTACAGATCGATACGGATGGTGTCGATCTCGCCGCAAGCGGTTTAGCCTTCGGTGCAGCCCTCACTCCGGCCAAAGTAAACTGGGAACAGGGCTCGTTTGGCGCCACCAGCAAGCTCACCGGCTCGATTTACCTCAAAAACGTTTCGCAGACGTGCGCCAAGGTACAGCTGATTTCCTACGATGCCAGCGGCGCCGAGATTGGACTTGTTGCTGATAGGCCGGAGAGTAGCCAAATTTGTGCGGGTAACAACGATTTCATTGAAGGGCCCATCATAGACCAATCCACATTCACCCCTTACCTCCAAGGCCAACCTCTCGCGTCGGAAGTTAGGGTTCGCCTACTAACTGCTGCCAATGTTTTACCCGCTATTCAGGTATGGCTCCCCTTGGGCAACAGGTTAAAAGAGTACGGCCCGACACTCGGCACCAGTGAGGTTTTGATCAGTGCCTCCAAGCTCGATTTCGGCATAGGCGTCTTTGCCGGTGGTACTTACCCGGACCCGGCCACGGTTACTTGGTCCGTCGACGGAGCTAACTTGATCAAGGCGAGCACAGTCGGCAGCTTAGCCATGAAAAACGCGGCCTTCCTCTGCAGCCGGTTGCGGTACACGTACCTAAACCAAAGCATCTTTTTTATTGGTGATACGGTGCTGGGTACGCAATACGGCAGAACGCACTGCGTGACCACCGACCAACTGCAGGAGTTCGCGATTAACGCGAATCCCGGGACTGCCGCGAATGCGTTTTCCTATGCGGCATTGGACAAGGTGGAAATCGCCATTGAGCAGAGCAGCGTCAATCAGCTCACTCTCAATCAGAACCCCATTGAATCAAATGGGGACTGGATCGTCGTGGGAACACCGGTCACGGTGAACCTGCCGTCGGCCCCCTGATCGCTTGAGATACACCAGGGGTAGGCCGACCCACTCGTCCAATGAGTGGGTCGGCCACTTAATCATCCCGACTACTTTTTTACCCACCAAACCATTGTCAACTGAGGAGAATTTTATGAACACCATTCGCAACGCAGTTTTTGCATCACTGGGCGTCGTCGCCGCATTCGCCACCACCACGGCTTCTGCGGCACGGCCCGAAAATATCGCTAACACCACCTGGACGATGCAAGTCAACCGAGAGGTCCAGCAACTTGTGATCACCACTCAGGGCGGACCGGGAGCTCCCGGCGCCGCAACCTGCCGGGTGATCAACGGCGAGCTCGGCGGCGTCGCACCACCCGTCATCTCGATCCGTGGCTGGTACTGCCCTTCGACCGGGCGCATCCATTTCCTGCACAAGAACCTGAGCAATGGCAATGCGGCCCGGGCTTTCACGGGCCAGGTCTCGGATGTCGCGGATGACCCGCTCGATGAAACCTTGTACATGAGCGGCACGATGGCGGTGGAAGACCCTGTCTTCGGTGATTTGGGCGAGTACAACTTCTCCGCGATCAAGTAGCAGTATGACCAAAATGGGCCGACGTATTGGCGTAGTAGTACGCTGCGTCGATACGTCGGGCCTATCCGCCGGTTCAGCGAGGTGCGTTATCGATGAGCACTACGCGTGCGGCGAGTTGTTGAAGTTCGGCAAGGAGCAGCTCCATGCCTTCGCTGTTTTGATGGAGTGCGTTCGCTTCAATGCGACCGGCGGTTTGCATCAGTAGCGGAAAACCGAGATTACCCGCAGTGCCTTTCAGGTCGTGGGCGGCGCCGCGCAGGCGGGTCCAGTCGTGCTGTTGCCATGCCTGGCTGATCTCGTTGAGCATTGCGGGCAGGCCCGCCACGAACCGGCTTACGACCGGCGCGAACTCGGGCTCGTCGGCAAGAATCGTCGAGTAAAGCGGATCGTTGTGCATTTGCCCTCGCTACCAAATCCGTTGCTCTGGTGCGGTATCACATCCCGATTCCCCGGCTGATCGATACCGCCGGGCGGATGGGTAGAGTCGCCAGTACGTTTCTTTATCGTCCACCCCTTCCGAATTCTTGATTCGAATACGCCCCAGCTTGAGCCAGGATGTCGTCGGTCATCTCCTCAAGCTATTCGAGTGAGACCCGATATGTCCAACAACCGGGAGTTAATTCGGTGTGATCAATAAATTACTGCCGCATGCGATTGGGTTGCGACAAAACACCTGGCGTTCGCAAAGGCATCCGTTAATTTTCCGCTTTAGGAATGATGCCGATGAAATTTCCCTTATCATTGCTCTCCGCGCTATTGAGCATTGCAGCCGCCACTGTCGCGTCAGCACAGAATCCGGTGGCGCCCGCCGATGAGGCGCTTTTGTTTGGCGACATTCCGTCGGTGTTCGGTGCCTCGAAGTACGAGCAACTGTTGGAAGAAGCGCCCGCCTCCGTCACGCTGATCACTGCTGACGAAATCAAAAAATACGGCTATCGCACCCTGGCCGATATCCTGCGCAGCCAGCGCGGCATGTACATCACGTACGACCGCAACTACACCTATCTGGGCGTACGTGGTTTCAGCCGCCCCACCGACTATAACTCGCGCGTGCTGGTGATGATCGACGGGCATCGCACCAACGAGAACATCTACCACATGGCGATGCTCGGCACGGAAGGCATCGTCGATGTCGATCTGATCGATCACGTCGAAGTGATCCGCGGTCCGAGCTCGTCCTTGTATGGGACGAATGCGTTGTTCGGCGTGATCAATATCATCACCAAGCGCGGGCGCGACTATCAGGGTGCCGAGCTCAGCGCCGAGGTTGCAAGTCTGGAGACGCGCAAAGGACGTGTGAGTTACGGCACCCGTTTCAGCGGCGGCACGGAAGTACTTGCTTCAGCGACGATGTATAAAAGCGCAGGCCGCGAACGGCTGTATTACCCAGCATTCGACGATCCCGCCACCAACAACGGGGTGGCCGAAAATAACGACGGCGATGCCGCGCGCAATGTGTTGTTGAAACTGTTCAATGACAACCTGACCGTTGAGGCCGGCTTTATGCGGCGCGCAAAGGAAGTGCCTACGGCTTCCTACAGCGCGAATTTCAATGATCCCCGTCAGGGAACCGTGGATAAGCAGAGTTTTGTCACGCTTGAGTACGACGCTGAATTGAGCGACCGGCAGCGCTTGACCACCCGCCTGTCCTACGACCAGTACCGCTATGACGGTACCTACAGCAATGCGCTCGACAGTAATGGTGATAGCACGGGTGAATTGACCAAGGATTACGGCGATGGCCGCTGGTGGACTGCTGAATTGCAGTACACCGGCCGTATCGCCAGTCAGCACCGCTATGTTCTAGGCGCCGAATACCTGTACAGCACACGCCAAAATCAGGGGGGTGCGATTGAGGTGCCGTATACGGTTTTATTTGTGGACGAGCGCGAGTCGCGCCAGTGGTCGGTGTTCGCGCAGGACGAGTGGCGGCTGCGCAGCGATTTGATCCTGAACGCAGGCATTCGCCATGACAACTATTCGGAATGGGGCGGGACGACGAATCCGCGACTGGCGTTGATCTATCTGGTGGCCAGTGCAACCACGGTCAAACTGCTCTATGGTCAAGCGTATCGCGCACCCAGCCCGTATGAGCTTTATTACACGCCGAGTCCATGGCTGGGGCCGGAAACCATCCGTACTGTCGAACTCGCGCTGGAGCACTCGTTGCGCGCTAACTTGCGCGCGGTGGCGTCGATTTATCAATACAAGGTCAACGAGCTGATCAACCAGCAAGAAAACTACACCTTTGCCAATACCGGCGACGCTTCGGCGCGCGGCTTCGAGCTGGAACTTGAGGGGCGTCTGGTACCGGGGCTGGAAGGCCGTCTGAATTATTCCTGGCAAAACGCGCGCGACGACGAACTACGCACGACCATGACTAATTCGCCGCGCCATCTGGTGAAAGCCAACCTGCTGTTGCCGTTGGCGGATAACCGCCTGAATGCCGGTGTGGAAGTGCAGTACATGAGCGCGCGCAAGACGCTGGGCAATTCCAGCGTGGACGGTTATACGGTCGCCAATTTTACGTTGCTTGGCCGTCGCATAGTGCCGGGGCTGGAATTGAGCGCCAGCATCTATAACCTGACGGGTACGGATTTCTCCGATCCGGGAGGGCAGGAGCATCGACAGGATGTCATTCCTCAAGATGGGCGCTCTTATCGGGTCAAGGCGCAGTATGAGTTCCGGTAATTTTTCGTCCGTCTATTTTTGATACCCATTTTATGGTGGCGATCCACGCCCTGATCTTGCTGTTGCTTGCCGCACTGCCGGGCATGCTACCCGTTGCCGTCGCTGCGGAGAGGGGTGCACGTGTGCTGGTATTAGTAAGTCATGACGCGGAACCTTATCAAAAGGCATTGGGTGGCTTCAAGGATCAGATGAAGTCGCTGGGCATCAATGCGTCCCCCGACGTGGTGTACCTGCGGGGCGACGCGGGGGCAGCGAAACCCGCATTCGCCGCGCGCGCCGCCGTGCCACCGGATGTGATATTCAGCCTGGGCTCCCTGGCTTTGCAGACGCCACGAGGCGAGGGCATGACCGCACCGATTGTGGCTGCCATGGTGATGAATGAGAGCGAGCTGCAAACGATTCCGAACGCGACCGGCGTGGTGCTGGAGTTTCCCGCGCAAATTGAGCTTGAATGGATCCGCCGCTTCATGCCGGAGCGCACCAACGTGGCGGTGATTTTCAATCCGGACGAGAACCGCAAACGCGTCGATGCCGCAGAGCACGTCGCGGGCAAAGCGGGTGTGAAATTGCACGCGCATGGGGTGGCGATGCCG
>JANOOV010000286.1:0-9270 GCA_031421535.1 Gammaproteobacteria bacterium | reverse complement strand
TCTCGGTCGGCATCGAGCGTTTCCAGGAGAAGCCGTAGGGCTGCATCCTCGGCTCTATACCCGACGAGCACCAGCGTATTCAGGCGCATCCGGTCTTCGACATACTGCGATGCCCAACCGTCGCGGAGATAGGCATCGCCGAAGTCGGCGCTTGTTAGGACAAGTTCGGTCTCGTCGAGCTCGAGTTTGTCATCGCCTATCCGGCCATGCAGGTGCAAGATGCCGTAATCATGGACGCCTCCCGGCTTCGGGATTGATTTGACGGCGTGGCTCGGTACGTCGAGGCCAGCGGCGTGGGCAGCGCGTTCGAACAAGGTGTCAAAGTTGGTCGTTAGTAGCTTGGAGCGTCCTTCCGCGTCTCGGGAAAGTTGGAGCAGCGCCAAATGATCAGGAACAGCAGCGTCATTTTTTTCTGCAAGAATCTTGGCGACAGCGATTCGAACACTAGCCTGCGTGCCAGGGCGATGCGTTCTCCTCTCCAGCGAACGCAGAACGCGGTCATACTCGAAGCTATCGAACGCCTTTCGCTCAGCGGGCTCGTTGACCCAAGTCTCACCGAGTTCTTGATAGACCTTTTCCGTCAGCTCATCGAATAACGGCAGCCCTACCCGCTTGGATACGCCTGCGCCACACAGGAAGACGGCATCGCCATTAGTTACGGCTCGGATCAATTCATCCGGAATATCAGCGCCATCTTTCAAGAACCGCATTGCAGCGTCACCATAAAGTATCCCCTCTGAGACTTCCGCATTATGGAACCGCTGAAACAGGTACCGATAATCGATCAACGCTTATTAATATCGAGAATTGGGGTCAAGTCTTGTACTGCAAGATCGTATGCGGTCACTTAACGGGGAATACGGTACGGCAGTTATCGTGGGCTGCCAAGGTCTTCTTAGAATCGAGAGCGGCATCCGGATATTGTCATTTCGGGTCAGAAAACAGGGTCAGGTCTTGCAATGCAACATCGGTTATCGAGTTAGGCCTGCGCTGTTGCTTTATTTCCCCCTCAACCGTCTTTGATTTGAACGCCAACAATCTTTACGTCAACACCTCCAACCCTTTCCTATCCAACAAATAAAGCAGCTTGAGCGAGGGGCCGCTGGGGTGCTTCTCACCGATTTCCCATTGGCGCACCGTCGATAGACTTGTATTGAGCACAAGCGCGAGCACGGCTTGACTGAGGTTATAGCGGCCCCGCAGTGCGCGGATTTTTTTGCTGGAATATTTCGGGACGGGAGCGAGGCACAGCGCGTCGTAATGCTGCATCCGGCGCGTGTCGATCAATCCGGCGGAATGAAGGTCGCGCGCGGTCTCATGCACTGCGTCCAGGATGGGTCGCTTCACTTTAGTTTTAGTGGTCATGGCAAATTTCCTGTAGTGCTTCACATTCAACGTGAGCGTCAAGTTGGGTTGACGAGAGTTTCAGCAGGTCGGTCGCGATGGCCTGCAACGCTTCGAGTTCTTCGCTGCTTAGATTGGCGCGGTCGTTCTTCTCAAAACCAAACACGAAGAACCAGCGCTGATTCTTGTTCGTCGCGACCAACGTGCGCGCACCGCCACTCTTTCCGCGCCCAGGCAACGGAACACGCTTCTTGACCACGCCACCGCCCAGATCGGCGTCGATCAGACCCTGCGCCATTTCATGGACAGCCATGCAAAGTATCTGATCAGTCAATTCCGTCTTGCGCATCCAGCGCCGAAAATGATGTGTTTTGAAAACTCGCCTCATGCCTGACTATATCACTGAGTGTATCGGACTGTCAGCGAGATATTTGAGCCCGTAACTCCGCAGCCATGCCTATTTCGTGCGCGCAGCGCACGCTACACCATCCCAATCAGTGAGGAACACACAGCAGCGGTGAATGGACTACCCAACAATTTTGGCAACAGCGGACCGGAGTCTAGCCGCATGAGCTCAGTAAAAAATGGTTGAACGCATTGGCATCGATGACTACCTGCGGCTGGAAGAGCGCGGCGAGGAACGTCACGAATATGTGTGCGGGGCAATTTATGCGATGGTCGGCGGCACAGCCAGTCACAATTTGATCACCACGGCGATGACCTCGGCATTGCGTGCCCACTTGAAAAATACGCCCTGTACGGTGTTCATGTCGGACATGAAAGTGCGGGTCGATGATGTCTTCTACTACTCCGACGTGATGACGGTCTGCACCCCGGTCGATCCCGGCTCATTGTTTCAAACCGAACCGGTGTTGCTGGTCGAGGTGTTATCTAAATCGACGGAATCAAAGGACAATCTCGAAAAATTAGTCGCCTACCAAAGCATTCCCGGCTTGCAAGAATATGTGCTGGTGGCGCAGGACAAGGTAGCTATCGATATCTACCGGCGCAGCGAGAACGGCTGGCAACTTGAGTCACTGATGTTATGGCGATACCGTAACGTTTGAAACGGTGCATTTTGAAGCCGCCGCCGAAATGTTTTATGAAGATGTTTTGGGTTCGCTTAAATAGTGGCGATCTGACCACGCCCGGCGAGACGGCAGTGCCGCATTGTTCGAACGCTTCGACTCGCAGGTTGCCGATTTGAAAGGACTCAAACGTGGCACCATCCGTCTGGCGGTCGGTTCGACGGCCAAGTATTTCGCACCCATCATGCTGGGCCGCTTTTGTGAAAAATACCCCGGCATCGACGTCGCGCTTAAAGTTACCAACCGCGAACGACTGCTGGAGCGTATGGCGGAAAACGCCGACGACTTTTACATCATGGGCAATCCACCGCCGTCACCCACGGCAACTTTTGAGGCCTTCATGCCGAATCCGCTGGTGGTCGTGGTGTGGCCGGATCACCCGCTCGCCAAACGCAAGCGTGTCGAGCTTGCGCAGCTGGCGGGAGAACAGTTCATCATGCGCGAAGCCGAATCCGGCACCCGTCTGGCGATCATGCAGCACCTGCATCAGCACCGCATTGCACTGACGATTCGTATGGAACTGGGCAGCAACGAGGCAATCAAGCAAGCCGTGATGGGCAAGCTTGGAATATCGATCCTGTCGCGGCATGCCGTCGGCGAGGATCTGCGCGCGGGACGGCTGGCGATTCTCCGCGCGCATCGGTTTCCGCTGCAATGGGACTGGCATATCGGCTATCGCTCACAGCGCAAGCTGTCGCTGCTCGCAAGCACCTTCCTGGATTACGTGCGCAACGAAGGCCGCAAGATCGTCGTCGAAGTTTCGGGGTAATAGGCTAAAATCCCCGGCCTATGTTGCACTGCTTACCATGGGCCTTACTGTTATTTTCCACCCTCGCGCACGCGGGTCTGGCAGAAGGCTTGGCCGCGAGCCGCAATGGCGATTACGAAATTGCATTTCAAGAACTGGAACCCGAAGCCAAACGCGGCAACGCCGAAGCGCAATACCATCTGGGTGTGATGTACGACGCCGGGCAAGGTGTACCGCAAGATGCGGGCAAGGGATTTCGCTGGTATCTAAACGCAGCGGAGCTGGGCCACAAGCAAGCGCAATACAATGCCGCCGTGATGTACAACGAAGGTCGTGGTACCACAGTGAATCCCGCCCTGGCGTTGCAGTGGTTCAGCAAAGCAGCGCAGCAAGGGTCGGCCGATGCGCAATTCAGCCTGGGGGTCATGTACGCCAACGGCGCGACGGTGAAGCAAGACTACGCGCAAGCCGCGACGTGGTACCGCAAGGCGGCACAGCAGGGCGATGCCGACGCGCAATACAATCTGGCGTTGTTGTACGGCACCGGCAAGGGAATGGCGCCCGATCTTGTGCAAGCCTGGGCGTGGTTCGACGCCGCGTTTGCGCGTGCGGGCAAAGACAACGCGCGCAAAAATCGTGAAGTCACCGCGCAGCGCATGACGCCGGTCCAGATTGAGCAGGCAAAGAAAGTGGCGCGCGACTATGCGGTGAAATATGTGGCGCCGTTCGGGAAGGATAAGGCGCCGTGATGCTTTCAAGTTATCACTACGCCGAAACGAAGAGTCCCTTCCCCCTGCAAGGGGGAAGGGCAGGATGGGGGTGGGTTGAACCATGCCGATACTTATGAACACCCCCATCCCAGCCTTCCCCCTTGCAGGGGGAAGGAGTTTAGTGCCTGGAGTTGTCAAAGTTTGTTTTCTGCTGATGTGGTGTTTTTTTTTCGCAAACTCTACCGTCACAGCCAATTCCGAATGCATCGCCTGTCACAACCAGCTACCTAACAATGTCGCGCAAGGCTGAGCACAATGTCACAGCACCGGGCAGATTCAGATTGCCGCGCAAATCCCCCCCAAAGCCACTACGCCAAGCAGCCTTCCCGCAATGCCCGGCATGCGTGTGCCGCCGTTATACAACGACACGCGCATCGGTAAAGACCCGAGCCCGATGGTGTTGGTCCCGGCGGGTGAGTTCATCATGGGCACCGACGCGCGTCAGCCCGACGAAGGTCCGCAACATAAAGTCAAGCTCGCGGCGTTTTACATCGACAAGTATGAAGTGACCAACCTGCATTACGCGCAGTTCATCCAGGCGACCGAGCGGCGCTCGCCGATTCATTTTAAAAATCGCACTTACCCGGAAGGCAAAGTTGATCACCCGGTGATCAACGTGAGCTGGGAAGACGCACACGATTATTGCGCCTGGGCGGGTAAGCGTCTGCCCACCGATCAGGAGTGGGAGAAAGCCGCGCGCGGCACCGACGGTCGCATCTATCCGTGGGGCAATGCGTTCGATCCACATAAAGCCAATGTGCCCGGGCGCTGGAAAGAACTGGAGGTATTCGGCGACACCACGCCGGTCGGTGCGTTCGAAGCGGGCAAGAGTCCGTACGGCGTGTACGACCTGTCGGGCAACGTGTGGGAGTGGACAGCCTCATGGTATCAGCCCTATCCCGGCAACAAAGTAGCGTCGGAAAATTACGGCGAACGCTACAAAACCTTGAAGGGCGGATCGTGGTTCGACTGTTCGTTCTATCAGTGCGGGGTTTCCGCGCCGGTGTTCAACCGCGCATTTTTCGCGACGCGTACCAAGAACGACAGCTTTGGATTTCGTTGTGCGAAGGATGCGAAATGATTTTCCGGATGATTCGGGAGGCATGATGCGATTGGTTGGATGGGTCATTCTCGGTATCTTTCTGCTCACCGCCTGCAGCAAAGACGCCGCACACACCGCCGCACCCGGCGCAGCGCTGAAGGTGCCGATGGTGTTGGTGCCGGGTGGCGACTTCATGCGCGGCAGCAACGCCGTTGACACCGAAGATTTGCAGAAGCGTTACGGTTTTGCCGCGCCGTTGTTTCTCGACGAACACCCGCAGCACAAAATATCCGTGCCGGGTTTTTACATCGACAGCTTTGAAGTCAGTAACGCGCAGTACAAAACCTTCGTGCTGAATACGGGCCGCAAACCCTTGCTGCTGTGGACCGAAAACGGCTATGCCTACACGCGGGATCATTTGCAGAGCAAAACCGTCGAAGCCTTGCGCACGCTGGCGACCGACGTGTTCAAGCTTGACAAGGACACACGCGACATGAGCAAAGCAGCACTGATCACGGCGATGCAAGACCAGCAGCAAACGCAAGATGCTCTGCCCGCCGGGGGCATGAGCTGGATGGAGGCGTACGCGTTTTGCGTGTGGCGCGGTGCGCGACTGCCCAGCGAAGCCGAGTGGGAAAAAGCCGCGCGCGGGACCAGTGGCCAGGAATTTCCGTGGGGCAACGAGTGGAATCCAAAAATTGTCGGCACCGGCGAAGACGGCAAATACGAAGAAGGCATCGCACCGGTCGGCTCGTATCCACTAAGCAAGTCACCGTACGGCGTGCAGGACATGGCGGGCAACGCCTGGGAATGGGTGCACGACTGGTACGACGCGTATCCCGGCTCAAATTACAACAGCAAGGAATTCGGCAAAAAAAATCGCGTCATTCGCGGCGGCAGCGGCGGCGTCGGGCATTACGGCATCAGCTATTTTTACCGTGCCTCGACGCGGCAATTTGCCGAACCGGAAATGGAAAGCGACGACGTGGGGTTGCGTTGCGCACGGGACGGTTGAGCCTCAATCCGGCCCGCCGAATAACAAGAAGATTGCGCCGAAGAATGTGGCAATGACGCCCAGCACGAAGATCATCCAGTCGCCACGCGCAAGGCCGGGTTCGAGCGTTGCGCGTTCGGGGTGTGCCGGGTCATAGTGAACCCTGACCTGCGTGCCGACGGGATATTTCGGCGTGTAACTGGCGATCAGTTCCTGTGAAGGCGTCGTGCCACCCGGCACGGCGTGCGCGCACCGATACTCGCGTCCGGCAACCGTATAGCTGAATTCAATGTGCGGCATGAAGTCGCTGGCGCTGGCGGCGCATTGCGCGATAGCACCGTCAACCGACGGCCAATGCCGCGTGCGGCGGCCACGCACGATGATGATCCAGCCCCATATCGATGTCGAAAATCCTGCAATCAGAAAAAAACTGAGAATGATGGTGTACGGATTCATCGGCGCGTCCGGTGGTAGCCTGCATGGGCCGGTTCAATTATAGAGACCTCTAAAATTTTACGTACCGATAACTTCATTGCCCTTGCCTTCTGCAAGTCGTTATTATCCCGACACGGTTAACGTGATGCCCCGGGCGTCGGCCGCTTGCGCGCTTCGCGATACATGGCCGGCCAACCGAATGGCCTCAAACACTGCATCAAGACACACATAAAAACCATGGACCAACACCTCCTCCTCTGGCTTAACCACGACGTGTCGTCACCCGGGCTCGACATTTTTTTCGCCTGGCTGTCGCAGACCACGTGGTTCTCCGTGCCGCTGTTCTTCCTCATCCTCGCGCTGCTGGCGCGCGCGCACGGCAAAGACGGCGCCAAGCTGTGGCTGACACTGGTGGTGGTCACCATCCTCGGCGACCAGCTCGGCGGCCTGCTCAAATACCTCATCGGACAACACCGCCCCTGCGCCGAACTGCCGGAGCTGGTGCACGTGCCGCAGGCCTGGTTTGCGATCAATTGCAGCACTCACCTGAACGGCATGCCGTCAAATCATGCACTGAATTTTTTCGCCGCGACGGTATTTCTCGGCGTGTCGTTGCGCTCCTGGCACTGGGCGCTCACCCTCGGCGCGATTGCGTTGGGCGTGTCGCTGTCGCGTGTTTATCTGGGCGTGCATTATCCGTCGCAAGTGGGAGTCGGCATGCTGCTGGGTGCGCTGTACGGGTTACTCGCCGCGCGCGGCGCGCTACACTACCTGCCGTTTACTGCGCGCCTGCGCCCACCGATTCAAAAGACACCATGACCGTCGCCACCGAACACACCGTCGTCCCGCACCGCCTATCCATCGTCATCCCGATGTTCAACGAGCAAGACAGCGTCGTGCCGATGGTCGCGCGCGTGCACGAGTCGCTGGCGGATTATCGCCATCCGTGGGAATTGGTTCTGGTGGACGACGGCAGTATCGACGACACCGCACTGCGACTGCGCGAAGCGATGCAACAGTACGGCAAGCATGTGCGCGCGGTGCTGCTGCAACGCAATTTTGGGCAAACCGCCGCAATGCAGGCCGGCATTGATGTCGCGCGCGGCGATGTGATCGCCACGCTCGACGGCGATCTGCAAAACGATCCGTCGGATATTCCACGCATGGTCAAACGCCTGCTCGAAGAAGATCTCGATCTGGTTTCCGGCTGGCGGAAAAACCGCAAAGACCACTGGCTGCGCAAAATTCCGTCGCGCATTGCCAACCGCCTGATCCGCAAAATCACCCAGGTGGGTTTACACGACTACGGCTGTTCGCTGAAAATTTTTCGCGCCGACGTCATCAAGCACGTGCGCCTGTACGGCGAAATGCATCGCTTCATTCCCGCGTGGATCGCCACGCGCACCACGCCACGCCGCATCAAGGAAGAAGTCGTGCGCCACCACGCACGCCAGTACGGCACGTCGAAATACGGCATCTCGCGCACGTTTCGCGTGGTGCTGGATTTGCTGTCGGTGTATTTCTTCATGCGTTATCGGTCAAAACCCGGTCACTTCTTCGGCAAGATCGGCATCGTATTCGGCGCTTTGGGCGCTGCGGGCCTAGCCTATCTGGGCTTCGTGAAGTTGATATTGCACGAAGACATCGGCGGCCGCCCGCTGCTGCTGATCAGCATCTTGTTCGTCATGCTCGCGGTGCAGATGATTACCACCGGCGTGATGAGCGAGCTGATTTCACGCACCTATTACGAGTCGGGCAACATCAAGTCGTACACCATCCGCAACGCTCACGAGATCGACACCACGGTCACGACAGATTGGAAACAACCGGAATAGTTCGCCCCATCCGTAAGCGGGTTTACGCAGCTTGCGCCGTTCCGGCGATTCCGCTAACGTGACCGGCATCACCACTGAATCCTCCCTAATGAAAATTGCCGCCGCCTTGTTCATCGCTCTGTGTGCAACAACTGCCAGCGCAGGTTTAGCACCGGAGCGATTTACCGCCATATATGTTGTGAAAAAAGGCTTCGTCGATATCGGCGAAGTCCGCCGCACGTTCACCCCCGGCGCCAATGACCGCTACGTGTTTGAATCGGTGACCAGCACCACCGGCATGGCCGCGTGGGTCGTCAAAGGTTCCATTATTGAACGCAGCACCGGAGTGCTCAAAAACGCTGCCATCCAACCGCTGGAATATTTTTACGAACGCAGCTTCGGCAAAGGCAAGCAGGTCAAGCTCGATTTCGATTGGGACAAAAACACCGTCACTAACAGCGTTAACAAAAACCCGTGGGTGATGCCGCTGGAACCCGGCACCTTGGATAATCTGGTTTACCAGATTGCCTTAATGCGCGACATGGCGCCGGGCAAACGCGACTACAGCTACAAAATTGCCGACGGGGGTAAAACCAAAATTTACCAGGCCGTGGTTCTGGGCGAAGAAGAAACTGCAACTCCGGCAGGCAAATATCACACCGTGAAAATCACCCGCGTCGGCGACAAGCGCGGCACCACCCTGTGGTGCGCACCCAAGCTCAACTATCTGCCGGTGCGCATCGAGCAAACCGACGACGACGATTTTGTTGCGGTGCTCAAGTCAGTCGAAGGCATCACCGCGAAGTAAAGAAGTTCCTCTCGGCAAGACTACTGACAGCATGCTGTCAGCAGGGTTGGCGTACTCTTCTTTGTCAGGTCCTTCGGAGGAAGCCGGGTGAAGAAAAAATCAGAACTTTCTCGCCTGAAAAATATTGGGCCAACCATAGAAGGGCGGCTTAACGAAATCGGGGTCTATACCCGCGCGGATCTCGAACGCATCGGCCCGGCAAAAGCCTATCAATGGATCTGCCGGAA
>JANOOV010000285.1:0-2545 GCA_031421535.1 Gammaproteobacteria bacterium | reverse complement strand
CGCGCACCGGGTGAGGCGAAATCCGACTTGTGGCAGATCGTGGAATTTTCCAAGCGGCTCACCACCGATGAAGTGTGGCCGCAGGATTTATTAGACAAGAATCCAACCTACCGGGGCAAGACGCTGTACGAGGTGTTGTTCGCCAACGGTGTAGTGAACAAATATCCCAGCGCGGAGGTGAAGCAAGGCTTTGAAAATTTTGAGGCGCAGCACTTCGGTTTTTATCTGCAAAAAGGCTTGTTCGAAGAGTACGCGAGTTTTGGTCGCGGGCATGGTCACGACCTGGCCGATTTCGATACCTATCACAAGGTGCGTGGTCTGCGCTGGCCGGTGGTTGACGGCAAGGAAACGCAGTGGCGTTTTCGCGAAGGTTACGACCCGTACGTGAAGAAAGGGCAGGGCGTGTATTTCTACGGCAACCCCGATGGCCGCGCCAACATCTTTGCACTGCCGTATGAACCGGCGGCGGAAGAGCCGGACAGTGACTTCAACTTGTGGCTGGTCACCGGTCGTGTGCTGGAGCACTGGCATTCTGGAACCATGACGCAGCGCGTGCCGGAATTGCATCGTGCGGTGCCGTCCGCGCTGGTCTACATGCATCCCGACGATGCCAAAGCGCGCGGTCTGGCGCAGGGCAGCGCGGTGAAAATAGAGTCACGCCGTGGCGCCATGCTCACGCGTGTGGAACTCAACGGCCGCAATCAACCGCCGCCCGGTCTGGTGTTCGTGCCGTGGTTCGACGAGCACCGTCTCATCAACAAGCTGACGCTTGACGCGACCTGCCCGATCTCGAAGCAGACCGATTACAAGAAATGCACCGTGCGCATCGTCAAGGTTTGAGGAGGCTCACGATGAACAAGGCGCTACTCCTCTGCATGCTGTTGTTAATGTCAACGCTGGCTGCTGGCACAGAAAAAACGCAAACATTACGTGATGCAACGGGTGTGCTGGAATTAGGCGAAGCGCCGCCGCCCGAGCGGCAAAAAATCACCCGGAAACCCGCCCCGCGCAACTACCCGCAACAACCGCCGCTCATTCCGCACAACGTGCAGGGCCTGCTGATCCAGACGCGCGTCAACATGTGCCTGGCCTGCCATGCACGCCAGACCGAGCAACGCTCCCACGCCGCGAAACTACCCAACAGCCATTTCCTGGATAGCGCCGGAAAAACAATCAGCGACACGGTTGCACCACGTCGCTGGTTTTGCGTCCAATGCCACGTGCCACAGGTTGACACTCTGCCGTTGGTGGGCAACACCTACCGCGCAGCACAGACGGCGAGCAACACAAAGTAGTGGGGACGTGTGGAAATTTGTGAGGCTCAAGTCGGCCAGTAATTGCCCTGCTACGAACCGCCGATGCGCAACTGACTCAACAATCCCGCGTACCACGCACCCAACACGCGCTCGTTGGTCGCCTGATCGAATTTGCGAAACAGGCGCATCATTATTCCAGCCGCGCTGGCTTTCCCCCGCCCCGCGTAAAGCCAACGCGGTGGGAATCAGCGCGGGGTGCGGGACCGCTTTGAAGTTCGCCATCCGCGTCCCACCGAACAGCTGTTGCAATATCCCGTCATGCCGCGTCACTTCGCCGTGCTCGAAGCGATGGGCGCCGCACCACACCGACAGCATGAATTGCATGAGCCACTGGCGTGATCTCTTTGTCGGAAAATTGCAGCTCAAAGTCCATGATCCCCCCTCCACTAAAACAGTGCGCCCCAACCGCCCCATGCGATTCAACCTAAAGCATCGCCGAATCAAACTGTTGTTCTATTGGCTTCCATTTAAAATTCGGCGCTAATGGGAATTCTCGGATTAACGCGGCATCTACCGAGGAGACGCCGTGCTTTTTCTGGTTGCGGGTGGGTATCGCTGCTACGCCGCAATCGGTTGGGTGTGCTGCACATCGACCAGCTTTGCTGGGGGCTTTGTTTATGTCCGGGGCCGCGAAATTTTGCGGGTCACGCCGACGCTCACGCGAAATAGCGTTTAGCGCTATGCCGCAAAAATTACGCCGTTTATAATCCGCTACTTCTTTCGATAAAGGATTGTCACTATGCCCCCCGTGCTCGATTCGCAGTCACCCGCCGTTGCCGCGCGCGGATTGGTCAAGACCTTTGGTGCGTTGCGCGCGGTGGACGGCATCGACCTTGAGGTGCCGCGCGGCATGATCTTCGGCATCCTCGGTCCCAACGGCGCTGGTAAAACCACGCTGCTGCGCATGCTTGCAACGCTGTTGAAACCCGACGCCGGGTCGGCCCAGATCATGGGACACGATCTCGTGTCCGCGCCGCACGAAGTGCGCAAATCCATCGCCATGACTGGGCAATTCGCGTCGCTCGATGAGGATCTGACCGGACGCGAAAATCTGATCTTGCTCGCCAAGCTCTGGGGCTTTCGCGGCCGCGCGGCGGCGCGCGCTGACCAATTACTTGAGGCATTCGAACTCACCGAGGCGGCGCGCCGCCAGGTGAAGGATTACTCGGGTGGCATGCGCCGCCGGTTCGACATCGCGGCGTCGCTGGTGGTGACGCCTGCGGTGTTGT
>JANOOV010000284.1:0-15707 GCA_031421535.1 Gammaproteobacteria bacterium | reverse complement strand
CCCGCAGGCAACGACACGCTGCCGTCGGCCTTGACTTCGAAAACAGCGGCATCAACCACGCCGTTGGGCTGCTCGAGGGGGTAGCGCTGCGGCATCAGTCGCAGCACATGCGTCGCGTCGTTGCCTATCCAGGGTGTGAGGTTAAGTAGCCGGACGGACGTCATTGTGTGTTTCAGCGCGGTCGCGTCGAGCGTGATTGAATAGCCCAGAAGCTTGAGCACAACTGCCTGAGCGTCGAAGCTCATGAAGTCGCCCGCAGGCAACGACACGCTGCCGTCGGCCTTGACTTCGAACACCACTGCATCGACCACGCCGTTCGGTTGCACCACGCGGTAGCTTTGCGGCATCAAACGCAGCAGGTGTGAGACGTCCGTCGGCCTCCAGCCGGTGAGATTCTCGAGTTGGAAGGAGCCCATCGTGGTCTTCAGCGCGGTCGCGTCGAGCGTCACGGGATAACCCACGAGTTTGACCACGACTGCCTGAGCGTCGAAGCTCATGAAGTCGCCCGCAGGCAGCGACACGCTGCCGTCGGCCTTGACCTCGAATACCGCTGCCGCGACCACGCCGTTGGGCTGCATCACCCGGTAGCTTTGCGGCATCAAACGCAGCAGGTGTGAGACGTCCGTTGGCCTCCAGCCGGTGAGGTTCTCGAGCTGGAAGGAGCCCATCGTGGTCTTCAACGCGGTCGCGTCGAGTGTGATCGGATAGCCCAGAAGTTTGAGCACAACTGCCTGAGCGTCGAAGCTCATGAAGCCGCCCGCAGGCAACGACACGCTGCCGTCGGCCTTGACTTCGAACACCGCTGCCTCGACCACGCCGTTCGGTTGCACCACGCGGTAGCTTTGCGGCATCAAACGCAGCAGGTGCGAGACGTCCGTCGGCCTCCAGCCGGTGAGGTTCTCAAGTTGGAAGGAACCCATCGTGGTCTTCAGCGCGGTCGCGTCGAGTGTGATTGGATAGCCCCGAAGTTTGACTACAACTGTCTGAGCGTCGAAGTCCATGAAGCCGCCCGCAGGCAGCGACACGCTGCCGTCGGCCTTGACCTCGAATACCGCTGCCGCTACCACACCGTTGGGTTGCACCACCCGGTAGCTCTGCGGCATCAGGTGCAGCAGGTGCGTCACATATGTCGCCCTCCAGCCGGTGAGGTTCTCAAGCTGGAAGGAGCCCATCGTTTCCTTGAGTGCGGTCGCGTCGAGTGTGACGGGATAACCCACGAGTTTGACTACAACTGCCTGAGCATCGAAGCTCATGAAGTCGCCCGCAGGCAGCGACACACTGCCGTCGGCCTTGACTTCGAATACCGCTGCTGCGACCACGCCGTTGGGCTGCACCACTCGGTAGCTCTGCGGCATCAGGTGCAGCAGGTGCGTCACATCTGTCGCCCTCCAGCCGGTGAGGTTCTCAAGCTGGAAGGAACCCATCGTGGTCTTTAGCGCGGTCGCGTCGAGCGTGATCGGATAGCCTACAAGCTTTAGCACTCGGTCCTGCTCGTTAAAGCTCATATACGCACTGACAGGCAGCGTGAGGCTGCCGTCGGCATTTACCTGAAAACTTGCGAGTGGGACAGCACCATTCGGTTGAACAAATTCATACGTTCCGGGCTGGAGTTCCAGCTTCTGAACCGAGCTTGCAGCCAACCAGACAGGCGTGACGCCAGGGATAAAGAAACTCTCGATAGAGAGCGTCGTCGCGTCTATGAAAATAGCGAAGCTCATGGCAATCCGCCCGAACAACTATCCCTGCCAGCCACTTGCACATATGGCGACGAACGTCGGACGCGATTGGTCCCTTCACCGACAATCAACCGACATGAACGCTGTGCGGGAGCGGTAAAAAAGCAGCTTTGGGTGACATTAAGACCGAACCGATATTCGACTAAACCTTGAGCCGTGACCTCAACAGACAAACTGGTGTTTAACAGGGCGTGCGTCTGGATAATATAGCCGCCCGGCTCCAATTTCAGGATCTGAATCGCCTTTGCGTCAAGCGAGCCATCGACTCCTGTAATGGCGTTGTTCAGGCTAGTCAGCCGAGTGGTCTTCATCTCGATTTGGAAGGACATATTACTTAGCTCTTAAATTTTTACCTGAAGCAACCGTTGTGCTTCGATTGGGGATGCAAAATGCAAGACTGACCCATTCTGATTTTTGCCCCTTCTGATTTTCCTGTCGGTTTGAGCTCATGCATGAAGGCTCGCAACTGGCTCGCGCCTCCCGTATAGCCCAACGCCGCAATCTCCCGTTGCAATACCGTAGCCAGTATCCACGCAGGGCGCCCTGAAGCCATGACACATGAATACCAATGCATTGATAGAGAAACAATTCACGTAGTACGGACCCGCCTCAAACCAACCTGAGATTTTTAGCTCTCAGTAAAATAAATAGAGCCAGTCCCCGATTCCCCTTTGACTCCTGCCTTTAGTTTTGCTCGTTCTTTGCTCGGATCGCAGCGTTAACGGGTGCGGTATGAATCAACGCCCCACCCAACTGAGGCAAAACCCTAAAGTTCCAGTTCAGCATCGAGGGAGTTAGGGTTATCACTTGAATGCCAGCCTCCGCTAATACCTCACCGGTAAATGATCCACAGTTATCCAAGGCGAAGTTGTAATCCTGAGGTCCCACCTTGGATTGAGCTTTTGCCGTGGCCGCAGCTTCGCTTGAAGCAGGCACTTCAACCTCTGAATACTCAAATGGTCTCTCGGGGTTAAAAGTCCTGGGCTTTCCGGGGGTGCTTCTAACCCTCCCCCCATTGCGGCCGACAACTTTATCGAAGAATGTTGCAGTGGCGCCCGTACCTGTCGTTGCCCCTGTATGCCCAACCCCAGGCCCTGCAAAACCAACACCGACAGAACCTTTCGGGCCAGTAATCACTGGATTCTTGCCGGTTACGCCTGACCCTAACGCGACGAGCGATGCGACTTTCGAGGTCGCCATAAAACCAGCGGCGAGCTTCTCCGCACCAGTTTTGTTTGAATCAAAAATGACTTTAGCTTCATCAATAGGCAATAGCATTTCTCCACTTATTGCTACTCCCTTGAAAACGCTTGCTGCTCCGGGCCCCTCTTCCATCTGCGTCCTGTATATGTTCTCCTGCAATCCAAAAGAAGCAGTGTTACTAACGTTTCTCACCGCTGTGAAAGCACTTTCACCCCAGCCTTCAGCAGTGCCGAGGTTGTTTTGCGACTCTACGCTTGACAGTGTTCCAAGAGACGCCACATTCCATATGTCGTAACCGGTTTTCGCAAAAAACCACCCGACTGGGCTTTCGATTTTGTTTATCTGTTCTTCTATGGTTTTTCCATTGCGATCGGTAAACCGAACAGGGTTGCAGAGCGTGTAAAGATAAATATTTGGTCCGTCGACTGGCCCTGAGGGATCGCAGCTTATCCACCTACCCAACCATGCCGCGTAATACCGCGCCCCGTGGTAATACAACCCGCTCTGCTCGTCTCTCTCCCCTCCGGTGAATCGATACCGCTTTTTCCCGAAACTTCCAAAACTAGTGTCGCCATACGTGAAAAACTCTTCCCGGTTGATCCATTCGCCAGTTTCATCCATGACCAAGCTACCGCTACCCAGGTGGTCCGCAAGGTAGTATTGCACTGAGTGGTCCTTTGTCCCATCGCCTTCAAACGCGCTTCCCACCCGCCTGATCGCGACGCGGCTCTTATCATCCATAACATGCAGCGAACAATTCTCAGTCTTCTCGGTACTATCGAGATGGCCGTATTCAGCGTGATGCTCGAACGCCGAGCCAAGGTAGCTGGTGGTGCGATAGCCGTTGCCGTTCACCACCAGCTTTTTCACACGCTGACCGCCAGCGTCGTAAAGGTAGAGCGCATAGACCGTCGGCTTGGACACGTTGATCTGATTACGAAAAACCTTCATTCGATCCGCGTAGTCCCACTCGAAATGCCGCTCGCTGTGCTCGCCCACCATGTTGCCGTTGGCATCATAAAAATGACTTTGCGCCACCGTCGTCGAGGTGGCGACGCCATTGACGCGCTCTTGCACATGGGTGAGGCGATTGCTGGGCGGGTGGGTCCAGTCGCCCACCACATGACCGGCGCTTTCGACTTGCCATTGCTGGGGGCCGCGGCCGTCCATGCCGAAGCGGCGTGACCAAGCGACGTTCCAACCGGCTGTGCCGCCTTGTTGCACGCTCTGGTTGTGGCGCAGGGTGAGCATATTGCCGCCAGCGTCGTAGGCGTATTCTTCCCAGTAGACCGAAGTGAGGTTGGGAGCGTTATTCTGGTCGGGCGTGCCGGGGCCGCCTCTCGGGCTGGGGTCGTAGCCACGGCATTTGCTCGATTCATCGCTCCACGAGCGAGGGCTCGATATGTCCGCGCTTTCGCGGCCTGTGGCCGACACAAGGCGGTAGAGCGGATCGTAGTCGAAGCAGCGCAACAGCGCGTCACCATTACTTAGCAACTCGCGCAAGGGGCCGCGTATCAAGAAGGCGTCAGGGTTGTTGGCAACGCCACAGCCTGGCGTGCGGTCGAGCATGCTGAGGATATTGCCGGCCAGATCGTAGCCGTAGGCGATGTCTTGTAGCGGCGCCCCTTGGGGCTGATAGCCTAACGGGCCGGGCGGATTGACGGGGCTAGGACCGAGCCTGTCGGTGCGCAGGCGCGTGAGGCGGAAGGTGGCGAAGTCGTAGGCGTAGCGCGTGATTAGCCCATTGCCGTAGGCGATGAGGGTGCGCTGACCCTTGGCGTTGTAGGCGATGCGCTGCACGTAGGGCTGGCTCGGGCCGGTGTCGTCAGCGACGAGCGGGCCCAGCAGATCGACGCGCTCCAGCGCGCCTGCGCGGTTGTAGTCGGGTCGCAGACGGTAGCGTTCGGGCTGGCCCTGCTCGTTGCGGGCTTCGGGGTATTCGCTCCATTTCACCCGGCCCAGCGCATCGAAGGCGGAGCGGGTTGCATACCGGGTCTGGTCGAGCGCAACGCCGTTGGGGCTGGCCCAGTCCACGCGGGGCGCCTTCAAGTCCCAATCGGTGCCGTCGACGTGGGCTTTGAAGTTGGACAGCATAAACGCATCAGACAGCATCTGGCGCGTGGAACTCAGAACGTTGCCTTTGAAGTCGTACTCGGAGACGGTGACGACGCCCGCCTCGTCGTGATGCTGAACGAGTTTACCGAGCAAGTTGCGATCCGTTTCTTTGCCCGGTTGGGCAGGGTCGTTGTCGTAGCGCAATTGCTGGCGCAAGGTGACGTCTTCGCCAGCCGCGTCGCGCGCCCAGAGGTACGTAGGACGGTTCAGCACGTCATAGGCGTGGAGTATCAATGCGCGCTTCGCGTCGCGGCTTTCCCGCAGGTTACCGGCGGCGTCGAGCACTGCCTGTTTGCGCCCGGCGTCGATGCTTTCGGTGCGCAGCGGGTGTTTGGCTAGGTCATAGCAGTACTCGAAGGCCCGCCGCCCCAGCGCGTCACGGATGCTGAGCAGGTTGCCCTGGATGTCATAGGTCGAGCGGGTGACATGCGCTTCGATCGGCGGCAAGCTGCCGTCGGTCAGCGGTGGGTGGCGGTGGCGCGCCACTGCGCGCACGGTGCGCCCCAGTGCATCGACCTCGATGCTGGCCGGGGTGTTGTAGTGGTGGGGATAGCTGGTGTGCGGTGACTCGCCTGCGTGGGTGCGGCCCGCGTTGTCGTTGGCATCGTAGGTGTAGGCCTCCCACGGCGTGGGGCGGAATTTTGCGGTATCCAACGGCGAGAGCGGCGGATCGGCCAGGTCCAGCGGGATGCCATGAACCACGCGCTGTTCCGAGCCGTCCGGGTTGAGCGTGCGGATCGCCTGCCCGCGTGCGTCGTAGAACATCGTGACTGACTGGCCCTTGGGCTCATCGCGCGCCGCGACATACTGCCACCCCGCGTCGAAGTAAGGCTCGAATTTTTTGACGACCTGGCCCTTGTTATCGTAGCGCTGCCAGCCACTGACGATGACGTTGGGGGCATCGCCACGAGTGTTTTCAATACCGACGACGGCGTTGCTGGACGGGCTGTTCTGGTCCTCCGGCAACACACCATCGCCGCCACCGAAACGCGCGTCGCCAAAGCGTACGGATTCACCTTGCGTGCGGGTTTGCAGCAGACGGCCAAATCCGTCGGAGTATTCGCGGGCCTCTATGGTTTCGCCGGTGTCGTCGGGATCGCTGTCATGGAACACGCGGCGGATCGCGCGTACGAAAGCGGGCTGCGGGTGGCGCGGATCGACGCGCTTGGAATCGTAAAAGACTCTCAAGCCATACTCCATGTGCACGCTGGGCGACTGACTATCGCCGGCGTTGCGGCGGTCACTGGGCTGCGTGCCCGGCTTGCCGCGAATGAAGGTGTCGGTGACCAAGCCGCTTGGCGAGAACCTGACTTCGCTCACGTTGCCGTTGGCGTCGGTGACGCGCTCGGGCTGCATCACACGCAGGTTGTAGCCCGCCTGCGCGGTCAGGCCGGTCGGCCCAGTGGTCTGCGTGGGTAGCAGGTCATACAGGTATTGGTCGATACGCGTCTCGTTGCCCAGCGGGTCCTTCTGACTCAAGAGCAGACCGCGGCCTAGGCCTAAAGATACTGCGCTGTGGAAGTCATACCGACTGCGACTGGTGTGGACGAACCACCCGTGGGACTGTGGTGAGCCCGCGGCGCCTTCATGAAAAACGTAGCCCGCGAGCAGTGGCATCGCGGTGACGAAAGTTTCGGGGTAGGCGGGACCTCCGGTGAACGGGTGAGTGGGATCCAGGTAGGCGGGACGGTCCGCGCCGTAGGCTTGGGCCAGGATGTCTTCTGTCAGCGCCAGGGCTTCGCCACGCACGGCTACACCGAATGCGCCGATTTGCCCGAACGGTAAACCGGTGTAGGCCGGGCCGTCGAAGAAGCTGAGCGTTTCGGCGATCAGGCGCTTGGGGTGGGCATCGTCCTCGGCGATTGAGATGAAATCCGTCAATGCCTCGCCGAGTGTGTGGGTGACTTCGTAGTTGCGCGAGCGGGCGACCCTGTCCCGGATGTAGGGTCCGTCCGCTGCGGGGTGAGCGAAGGTCGTGGCGCTAAGCGTTGCGAGGAAGGGCTGTGCTGGCCGGTCCATTAAGGTAAGCCAGCCACGCGGGCAGGCCACTGCCAATTGTCGCCGGGCCTGGCCGACGTCGTCATAGTCGGCGGTGAACGAGAACTGGGTCATTGGGTCATCGCCGCGCTCCCATTGCGTGGTGCGGCTGGCGACCGCGAACGGAAAAAAGACACGTTTGCCACCCGCGGCTGCAGGTTCCTCGCGCAGCGAATAGGCCTGCTCGGTGACGGTGTAGGGCCGCTCCTGGAGCGGGGAACCATCGAGTGCGTAGAGTTCGGTGCGAAGCACACTGCCACGCAACGTGCGTAGGGCATCGCGCTGGGCGCGGCCCGAGCTTGGGCCCAGGCTGTTTAGAAATCTGTCGATGCTCGCCACGTGATCGAGCAAGTTGCGGTCGTGCTGCGAGTATTCGCGCCAGCCATCAAACTCTCGCCACGGACTATCGTCTGAGGGGTCCACGGGGCCTTGGTGAAACCAGGTACGGGTCAGCAACGGCGGCGAGTAACTCTGCTGACTCAATAGTTTGGCCAGCGCCGCGTCGTCGCTCTGAAGGCCGCGCCCGGTATAGGCCGCGAAGACTTGCGTGTCAATCTGCTCGACCATGCCGAAGCCGCGAAACTCGCGCTCTACACCGTCCCAGTAGCCGTGGTGGTAGCGGTATTCGGTGGTCAGGGTGCCGCTGGAAAGTTCGTCGTTGACGGTGACACGCTCCACCACATGTACGGGAAATGGCAGTGTGGTGCGCCAGCGTGTGCCGGGGGTGGGCGCATTCTGGTCGCGCAGATAGAACTGCGTGGACGGCGCATAGCTCACTTCGGTTACCGCGCCGAGGTGGTTGTCCATGCGAGTCAGCAAATAGGGCTTGTGCCCACCCGTCAGATCCAGAAAGAAATGCTGGGGACGGCCGCTGCCGTCGGCGTCGCGCGTCCAAAGTATGCCGGGAACGCCGCTGCCGTGCAGGTCGGTCAAGCGCACGCTGACCATGGTGTTGACCGCAGGAGTACCGCGAATCGTGCGGCATTCGCTCCAGCCGTTGCCGGTACGGTTGATCCAGAGCATGACCTCCCGATCGGATATGTATAAGAGATCGGCGACGCCGTCTCCATCGACGTCGCCCAGGAGGACCCGCTGGGGGTCGAAATCGACCGGCAGGCCACCGGGAATTTGGGTGACGATCCGGTGCCCCCATCGCCCGTATCCCAGGTTGGGCCAATAGTCGATTCGACCCTGATAGACGACGGCGATGTCCTGCAATCCATCGCCGGACAAATCTGCGAACTTGACGCGCGGATCGGCAAAACTGACGTTGGGAAAAATATCGAGCCTCTCGCGCGCGACGCGGGCGGTTCGCTTGGATGACCAGCCTTCGGTGGGGTGGTTGAAGAAACATTCGAAGGAGGTGCCCGAGCGCAAGACGTCGGTGACGCCGTCACCGGTCAGGTCGAGCAGGCGGACTTCCGGGTCTTCGAGATTGAAGCTGGGCGCTTGCTTATAGGGCTGATAGGACTTTCGGCTGAACCGCGCGCGGAAGTCGAGCGGGTAGTAGCCCGCCATGTCACCGGCGGTGACCAACAGGTCGGCGCGGCCGTCGCCGTTGGCGTCGAGCAACTGCACCCCCGCATCAGAAAGATTCCATGTCGAGGGCACGTCGGCAAAGTTGCGCGGCATGTCGAAACGGCCCTGACCAAGGTTGCGCCAGTAGCGCACGTTGCCGCCCAGCTCAACGATGTCGGGCAGGCCATGGCCGAAGAGGTCGACGAGCTCAAGCTCGGGGTTGCCGAGCGAGGTCGCGGGGAGTCCCCGGCCTTCAAGCGCAATGAATTTGCGGGCTTCGGGGGTGAAGTGCGAGTATTGGAAGTCCAGGGGAGGCAACTCGCGCACGCCTCGGACCTCATCGCCGTCGGGGTAACCGACGACATTGATGCGACTAAGCAACGACGCGCCGTTCATGGGCAGCTGGCTGGAATCCGTCAATTGCTCGTCGAGATAGATCAGCTCATACGCCCGAACAAGCAAAGACTTGTCCGCAGAAGGATGGGTGCGCACGACGATCCACTTGCAGCGGCTTTGGGTGCGAATCTCGAAACCTGCACGATAGTCGGAGAACGGGTCGGGGCGGCGTTTCTGTGCGAACTCGGGATCGATCCCTGGCGCGACGATATCGTCGTAGAGGAATTCGACCGAGACCAGAAAGTCGTCGGTATTCGACCCGTGATCCACATACCGGATGCGATGCAGGTATAGCTGCTCGCCGTTGTGGCCGCGATCTTTTGCGTTGTCGCGCTGGTATTCGTAGACAATTCGGTTTCCGAAAGGGTCGACGGTCTGGGTTAAGCGCCACGCAAAAACCTTCCGGCGATTGTCTGGATCGGCGATGACCGCGCGCAGATCGTCGTCAATGTTTATTGGCGTCGCGCCCGGCGTGCCGTAGATGCTGGTCAGTCCATCCTTGGTGCGGACCTCCCAATAATCGGTATCCCGGGTGTGGTGAGTGATTTGCGCGAACAGACCCTCGGTGCGGGGACGATAGGTCTTGATGCCCGCATCACGCTCAACGGTGGTGGACTGAACCTCCACCAGGTCCTCTGCACCGGAGAGCACGAAAATATCTTGCTCGTCGATAGTGGCGTCGAGATAGCGCGGGATGCCCTTGGAAGTAAGCCGCGATACGCCGGGTACACTCAGTGCCCAACCCAGGCCGAATGGGCTATTGCCGCTCCCTGTGCTGAACCCCAGCGAGAGTTGGGGCTGCAAGCCACCGCGCCCAGCGGGCAATGCGATAGGCACCAAAAAAATCCCGGTGCCTGTATGGAGATCGGCGCTGAACTTTTCGCCCAAACCTTTTTGCGCACCGCCGCCTTTGGGAACCGCGATGAGGTCAGAAATAGCACCGGCTTGTTGGCTCACACCTGCCCCCTAGGGCCTGATCGATAAAGATCGGAAAACATGCTGCGAACCCCTCTCTAATTAACGCGGCATGCAAAATGGCGCATAAGTAGTGTGATAGGGGTAGGGATGTTTGCCAATTAGCCACAAGGCCTATACCGAAAGTTATAGAGCCGCCAGAGACAAAGGCTGCGCAAGCTATTCTTGAGTCTTCCATAACACATGACAATTTTTTTCCTGCTTGCCTGTCTCATATCGATTGCTCATACCGGTGTGCGAAAAACGTCTCAGGAATCAATACAGCTCGTGGTTAGGAGACCCCTACACCTCTTGCGGGCAATAAGTTAGGCGCCCCGTTGGGTGACCGCTAAGCTTGTACTAAGCATCGGTGGCTTCCACAGCCGTTAAAAGGGGAAACAACATGATCGAATTTCAGGTAGCCGATATGACTTGCGGCCACTGTGCGGGAGTCATTACGCAGGCTGTAGCGGGAGTGGACGCTGCGGCGACGGTGGAAATGATATCGCCAGCATCGGGTGCATATTCCCGGCAGCGACAAGCGATAGGAAATGCGTGTCGCACTGATTGAGGCCGGTTATTACTCCGGTGCTGATCACGTGAGCGAAGGTGTAACAGAACGCTGAAGTAACCGCCTAGGAACGCGCTCTGACGCAGTACAAAGCGCCGCCAGTAGTCGAAGGCGTGATAACGCAATCCCTGCGCTGCACAATACGCCCGCTGCGATTGCCCGTCCGCAGTCCACGCCGCAATATGATCAATCCACACTTGGCGCTTAGCCGCACTGGTTCCCATCGGCTTCTCTCCTCATAATGAAAATAGTTTGCGTGACCTCTAGCGGTTAGGGGAAAGTGGATTCGCCGGACGCTTACCCTTCATGCGTGTAGCTGCAAATGGACGGATGTTGTCAGGCCACTTACAATTAGGGGCCCGCCTTATCCATCCGCGAGAGCAATTGCCAACCGGGGGGAACAATTGAATCTGCTATAACTTGGCAAGTGGGTGTAGGTTTGCCAGCTAGCTCTGCCAGTAATTTGTCGTACGCCTCGACCCCATCCTCAATTGCAGATCGCTCATCATCGTTCAATGAAATTTCCTGCCTCAGTCGCAAAAGATTTGTCTTTGCTTCGAGCAAGTGCGCAGCTGACGAATCTTTTGGTACGTAAAAGTCGCATTTCGCGCATGCCATACGGTGCGGGCATTGATCAAAAAAATCGTATGAGCAATAGCCGTGGCCGAGATCATAAAATTTCCAAGGTTCGTCAGGTCCAGGGCTTTTGGCAAGGACATCCCGATCAATGAGGACATCGATTGCCCGTAGATTGCGGGCAAAATAGTCGGCGTCGGAATACGATTTCGCCAACCGGGTTGGCGAAATTTTCGTATAGTGGCGCGTCGATTCCGGGGAGCGGTGGCCTAGCCACTCCTGCAGCTGAAACAGATCGAGGGGTTCCTTCGCGTTGTATAGCTGCGAAGCGATAGTGGCCCGGGCACGGTGGCTGGTGATGTTCGCACGCGCATCAGCCCTTGGAACTCCAGCCTTCTTGCATAACAGTGGGATCAAGGTGGCGTTCAGGTAGGTGCTCCCCAAGGAACGATTGCGGTAAGCGAACAGAAAATGGACGGACTCACCCGTTTTTGAATCAATGATCGGTGGTTGCGGTGGACGAACCGCAATCCATGCTTCGATAGCTTGACCCACCCACCGATCGACCGGGATCGACCGGTTTCGTGAAAGCGATATTCGTTTTATTAACAGGAACGTCCAGCATGCAAGTTGCGTCGGTTGCGCCACTTATGGCCTCGCTTGCTCGCTGCCAACGAATACAACCCAGACGCAGACGCGTGATTTCATTTCGACGTAGCCCGCTAAAAAGCCAAACTGCGGCAACCGCTTGCACCAACTTCAGTGGGTAACTGCCAGATCGGCTAATCGACTTGACTCCCGCTTCCCTGCGGATATCTTCCTCCGTAATATGCAGGCCCGCCCACATCAGTTTCGCCCAAATGCTGTCGTCAACAACACGGGGATCAGGACCGATTTGATTGCGGAGCGCACGGGGTGTCGCCAGCACGCGTCGCGGGTCAAACACGCGTGGCAGCCATTCCCAATCAAACATGTCGTGAAAGAACGCCCGCGCGCTGCGAAGCAGACCCTCTTTCGTAGCTGCTTCCAAAGGCTTGCCAACGTTTTTTGAATTTAGGCCTGTGACGCGTGCAAAGTCACCAATGCACCAATGCGACACTGCGGCGTTGAATTCAATGCAGCGCTGTCGATCCCAGTGACGGGGGCCGCAATTCTGCGCATTTATCGCGGCATCCCATCTGGCCAGGTGCATGATGCGATATAGCGTGCTAACGCGGGTGGTACGCTCCAATGTCGACGTCGCGAACCATCGCTCCCCCAGCTCCAACCATTCCGGATGAATCCCGTTGACCGCGATCGTGTGCCGGATCTTTTTCTCTGACGGAATGTACCCGTCCCGCCCCAACGGACGGTCGAGAAGGCCGTAACTGGTCAATACGTACGATAACGTAATGAGTCCTCGTTTCGTGTTCGCTACAGCGCTGCCTTCATACATGTCGAGAAGCGAAGCGCGCTTTAAATCATTCAGATCACAGGATCGTTGCTTTAGAAAAGCCGCTGCCATCACGCAAGCGATCGTGGTGGACCGACCAGTTTTGGTAAATCCCCACGAGTGCAACGACTGCAAAACCGCAGTGAGATTTGTGTTCATGCATTCAGCACCAAACACCTTTTCCGCCAGTTGATACCAACTCAGTCGCCCGATGCTCCACAGGTCGTCAAAGCCACATAGCAGGTAACCAATACCGATGATTTGATGGCGCGCATTTGCAGTAACGCCGTGATAGCCAATGTAGGCGTAATAGTCGGCGCCAATCAGTGAATGCCACTGGTCGCCAGTGAATCCCCAGAAAGTCATCTGAAATCGGTGCATCGCGCGTATTAAGAGCGCAATTGCAGTGGTCCTGACCGTGCGATTGCGTTTGTCTTCAGAGGCAGCGCAGAGCTGGTCGAGAGCCGCGCCCAACGGCAACAAAATCCGGGTCAATGCCTCAGCCGCCCCGCGTGGCCAGCCCTTCTTTCCTTCGGCGATTCGGGTCTGCATTTGGCCGATATGAAAGGTTTCGTCCTGTGTTAGCTTGATGCTCCGATCATAGCTGGTGCAATCATCACGCCAATTCCAAGGGATCGATGGCAGCTTGGTTTCCATGTCTGTCATAGAAACCCCTGGGCGATCCGCTCAATGCGACCAGCGTGAACCTTTGTCGCGTTCGCAAACTTGCTTGCAAGTTCACGACCGCTCAGATGGATGCAGAGCATCGTGCTGCTGACGTTGCGGTGTCCCGCGAAGGTCGCAATTTCATGCAGCTCCCAGCCCGAGCGCGCAAGATCGGTGAGACAGAGATGTCGAAAGCTATGCGTCGTGAAATTCGGCACGGCAGCGGCGGCCGCCAAGCGCTGAATCACTTTCGACCAGGTCCACAGCGAGATCGCGTGCGCATAATTTCGTGGCGATTCGGATAGAAAAAGCGATCCTCTCGCTTTCGATAAAGTACGCCGATGATTTAGATATTGCGAAAGAAGCTGGCCTGTCACTGCCGAATACGGCAAAACACGATCACGCTTGCCCTTCGTCGTACTGGCGCGCAAGTGCAACAAACGCTTGGAGGGGTCAATGTCAGCGATCGACAGCAAACACAGCTCCTCACGACGCAGAGCGGCATCATAGGCGAATGCAAACATGAGTCGATTGCGTAACGACTCTTCCCTAGCCGCAGTCAAAAGGGCACTCCATTCGACGTCAGTCGGTATCCATGGCAGTTTCCGATGTCTCGCTACCAGTCCGCGCTTTGAAGGCCCTGTGCGATCTGATACTCGGCCACCCCTGCCGACTGGATTCGTCTTGCGCAGCCCTTCCTCAACCAGGTAGTCGTAATACAACCGAACAATCGTGATTCGCTGCTGGACTGTCGCGTTCCCTAGCAGCGCTGGAACGGCACCGGCAGCAAAACGCTTGACTGGCCGTGTTAAGAGCGACCGGACATAGAGTGAAATATGCTCTCGGGTGGCGTTGTGAATGTCGAGATTGATCGTTTCCCCAAACGCCAGAAAATCGGCAATCCCGCGCCTGTAGGCAGCGACAGTGTTCGGACTACGGCCAAGATTGATCTGGATTTGGAGCCAGTCCTGAAAGGTGGTGAGCGGCTGCATCGCGGGCTCCAAGGCGCAAAAAGATGCTTGCAGTATAAGACTTCAATTCCACATAATCAGCAAGCTAAAGACATGGGGATTGTCATGGGACAGCCTTGGTTTGAGATGCGGCATCTAGAGCGACGTGGTCTGATCGCTCTATCATCAAATTACACGCTCTACGCCGACATGAGTGCCCGCATGATGAGTTTGGCTGCCAAATTTTGTCCGCGTCAGGAGGTTTATTCGATTGACGAATCGTTTCTGCAGTTCGAGGGCTTTAGCCGGTACCAATTAACCGACCATTGCCGACAATTGCGTGAGCGTGTTCGGAAATGGATTGGCATTCCCGTTTGCGTCGGGCTTGGTTCTACCAAGACATTGGCAAAACTTGCCAACCGTATTGCTAAGAAGTCACCAGAAATGGGGGGCGTATGTAACTTGGATGAGATATCTGAGCGTGATCGCGCACAAAGACTCGCGCGCGTTCCGGTGAGTGACGTATGGGGGATTGGGCACCGGACAACAGAGAAATTGAACAAGCTAGGTATCCGCTCCGCCCAGGATTTAGCTAGTGCAAATACGGATCTTATGCGGTTGCGCTTTGGGGTGCAGATTGAACGCACGGTGCGCGAACTCAATGGCCTATCTTGCTATGCCCTTGAAAACGAACCTCCTCCTAAACAGCAAATCGTGTCTTCGTTAAGTTTTGGTCGGCTGGTAACTGATCTCAGTGAATTGCGAGAAGCCGTGCAATCCCATGTCGCGCGTGCTGGAGAGAAGCTACGTGGGCAAAACTCAACTTGCATGGGTTTGGCGGTTTTTCTTGGCACACACCCTTTTCTACCGGACGAACCTCAGTACCATCCTATGTCATCAGCTTCAATGCCCTATCCGGCACTAGATGGATTCTCAATTTCTAGAGTGGCCCTGAAGATACTGGATGCCATCTATCGGCCCGGTTATCGTTATAAGAAAGCGGGCGTAATGCTGCTTGACTTGGCTCCCGCAGGAAAACAGCAAGGCAGTTTATTTAAGCAGCCTCACACTAAACATGTTCGACTATCCCATCTAGTTGATGATTTAAACGATCAGATGGGAAGAGGAACAATTCAAATGGCCGGGGCTGGTACAAAAATTGGATGGTCTATGAAGCGGGAACGAATGTCTCCAGCCTTCACGAGCTCCTGGCGTGAAATTATGCGAGCGCGCGCGATTTAGCTTGAATAGTTGTTTTAGATAGCCCGACCCCGAAAAAGGAAGATGCCCTTGAATAACCGTGGTCACGTAACTTTGCACAAAGCAATTCTTAATAGGGGAGGTTTTCTATTATTGGGAATACTTGCTTCCCTAATCGCACCGCTAAGCCACGCTGACACACTGACCGGCCGGGTGGTATGACCTTACCCCCGAAAAACGTACTCCATAGCTGATAGTTAAACTTGGCAAATGGAGAAACAAAATGAGTAAAAGCAAAGACGGGCAGGCACGGGGCCAATACACCCTGGAATTCAAGCAAGAAGCGGTGCGGC
>JANOOV010000283.1:0-4335 GCA_031421535.1 Gammaproteobacteria bacterium | reverse complement strand
CACGACATCTGCCCGAGGGTCTCGACATTATGCGTGAGCAACAGCGTGCGACTGCCCATGCGCGCGGCGGCAAGCGCAGCTTCAGTACCGGCGTGGCCACCGCCGATGACGATCACATCAAATGAGTCTTGGAAAAACATGGAGAGCAATACCCGCATCAATAAGAGCGGGTATTGTACGCAGTTGGCTAATTATTGGCCAATGAGACTGTATTTTAAAGTGCCGGATCGGCTCACTTGCTGTTCAATTCTTCGAGCGCTTTCTTTTGTTTTTCGATAGCCTCGGTCGCGGCATCACCCACTTCTTTGGCTTGCTCCAGGACTTTCTGCTGCTCGGACAAAAAGTGTTCCTTGGCTTTGGAAGCTTCGCTGGCGGCTTTATCGCCGCACGCGGTTAATGCCAACACCAGCCCTGCGAAAATGATCGATCTGTTTGTCATAGCTGTCTCCGTGATTGGCCTGCAATTTAGGGAATGGAAAGAAGCTTCATTATAGACGCGGGTGAGCTGCGAGAAACTGAAGCATGTCCACCTCGCGGTCGGTTCCGCTCGGAGGGTTGTTGTAGACGCCATCCGGCCAGCGCAGGTGATTGACCAAGCTTCGGCACCCATCCGATAGCGGTGCGGTACTGCAATTACCGACCGGGCAAGCCGCGCTGTAGTTGGTGCAACCGGTCGCATTTGCATCCAAGGTTGCGCCGGTTTCCAGTCCGCCGATCAGAAGTCCTTGCACCTGCAACCCGGCTTGGTTCGCATCCGTCAGCCATTGTGTCGTCGTATATCCCGGCTCAGTCGCAAAGCACGCTGCCTGTACGGCATCGCAAGCCACGGCGGAATCGGCGCTGCGGTGGACAACGAGGACCGGCACGTCCGACACCGGGTAGGTGGCCAGGCGGCACGCGCCGCCGTCGCTCATCGCGATTTCCTTGAACGGGTCCCAACTGATTCCCGCAAACGGATCGGCGGCTGCAAACACCGCCGCCGCCGCTACGCGATTGCCGCCGACGGTTGCCGTGTCGTCGCGGGCGAGCGCGTCGAGCTGACTGAAGAACGCGCCGTTGGACCAGCCGGCAACATAAATACGATTGGCGTCGACAATGCCTTCTTGCACCAGCGCATCGATCAGCGCATCGGCATTGGCGATATCGGGATTGGAAGACGGTGAGCGCAGGTCGCGGTAATAAAAGTCATGGTGCCGGCCGTCGCGTGGCGCCGCAGTCGGAAACCGCAGGTTACGGCCCTGCACCGACACCAGGATAAATCCAGGTCGTGCCGCGTCGCCCGTCAGATCGTAGCTGCTGGCCTTGGCGAGCAATCCGGCTTCGCTGCCCGCTAAATCGGCACTGCCTTCACCACCCGGGTGGAACCATAGCATCAGCGGACGTTTCGACGCGGCGGAGGCCCCGGGAGGGCGATAGATGCACGCATGTCGGGTGAAACCAAGCGCACTGTGTGTGTACCGCGGGCTCCAGGGCGCAGCGCAGTTCGGTGTCTCGGTCGGGGTTTCGATAGATTGGACGCTGAGCTCGGGAGCGACTCGCGTACACGGCGTGGCTGGAGTACAGGTGGGCAGCGGGGCGGAAAGGCCGGTCGCTGCGGCGCATACCGGAGTCGGCAATGCAACGGGTGGTGCGCCCCCGCCGTCCCCATCACTGTCGCCGCCGGAACACGCCGTTAACAGTAGTAAAGCAGCAAGGTAACTACGGCCGCGCGATAGCGTGTGATGAAAATTCGGAAGGCGAACTGACGAATCGGACATGTGCAGTTCCTCAATGAGCTCTTGTGCTGTGTTGTGAATCCCGGATGCTGCGCGTCTGTCACACCCACGCAAACAAAATCGCCCGGAGCGGTTTAGCGCTGCTCCGGGCGTTGCCAAGTTTAGAACTTAAAAGCTTACGGTGTGTACGAAGTCTCAAACGCGCCGTCCCAGCTCACGCCATTGGGGTACACGGTGGTGAGGTAATCGGGGCTGGCGATGGCGGTGCTGCGCCAGTCCAGCGGGTCGCTGCCTTGGTTCGGTTCCTGGCCGGCGAAGCCGCCGTCGCGGGCGAAGACGGCATTCAACAATGTGTTGCAGCTATTGCCGACGATGGCGCAGGTGTTGGCAAAATAATTAGGGCCCAGGCCAAATTCCTGTTCGATTTGATCCAGCGATGGATTGAACGGCGATATCCAGGTGCCGCCACTGGCGGGAGTCGTGCGCCCGCCGCGATACGCGGATGCCGTGACGAGCTTGTTGATGTAATTCCAATCCTTGTCGGCCTTGAAGAAATAGGTGTCGGTCTTGTCGAAAATATAATTACCCAGATGGTTGGTCGAGTTCAGTTCCAGGCCGATGCCAACGTTAACCAGTCGCCCGACTGCGGCGCCCTTGCCCAGGCGATCCGCCACGGTGTACATCTTCAGTTGCGGCAGTTCGCTCACGCCGGTGACTGGCAAGAACTGGCGCTTCATGTCCATGAGTCCGCGTGCGACGTACACGGTTTGCAGCGGATTGGCTTTAAGGTCGTTTGTGACCTGAATGCGGAAGCCTTCGGCCCATTCGTTGCCTGCGTCGAAGCGCAAGAACATGTCGGCCACTTTTTGATCGCCGTCGAAGGTGAAATCCATGCGCAGGGCGATCGGATCTTTCGGATCACGATCATTTCCGTTGATCAACAGCGCATCGACCACCATGCGGCCGGTAACGACGCTCGCCGCGCTCTTGTTCCAGGACACGAAGAATCCCGGCGCACTGCTGGCGATAGGCGGGGCGTTACGCGAAAAGTCATAGTACAAACGAACTACGGTCTGCGTCGCCGACGCGTCACTGACACTATAATGAGTGGGATCGTCTCGCTCGTAGTTGGCGGCATCGCGGTTGTTGTCGGTGGCGTGGATGACGCCGTCGTGCGGCACGGTCACGGCTACATCCATGAATACGTCGGCCAGGCAGGTCCAACCCGAGATGGCCGACACCATGAAGCGCGTCATGCGGTAACCATTTTTAAACGGATCGTCGTCGTCGCCAACGCCGATGAAGCCGCAGGGTTGGCTGTTATTGGCACTGGCCGCTGCCGCAGCCATGGTGCGTGCTGATGCCGCCGTAGTGCGTCCGCCGGTCAGACTGTCGGGAAGGTTGAGGCTCAGCTCGATGGCTTCACCGTAGGTTTTGGACTCATCCTCTTTTTGGGCACAGCCGTTCAGCATGAGCGTGCCGCACAACGCGGCCGCCAGCAGTAATGGAGTTTTTGGGGTGGGGTTTAAAATTGTCAACATGATGCTCTCCTGCGTATGGGTCACTGGGTCCCGCCGATGTGACGGGGTGTGTGAATAGAGGGACGGAACATCCGGCGAAAGTTGAAAGGGCGAAGTCAGGAATAATCGTGATGGGCTCGACAAATCACCGTTTCAAATGCAATGCGAGTTCGCGTCCCTTATGGAATATCACTTTAATAACAGAGGCGCCGCTGTGCTTCGAATGTGGTTAATCTTCCTTACTATTCTGTTACCGGCGACAGCGGCTGGAGCGGACGCGTTCGTCCCACCCGACGATCCCACCCAGTCCGCCACCTACTGGCGCGCGCACACGCTGAGCGCCGACTCCGATCCGCAAGTGGCATGGGCGCAGGGCGTGTTCCGCACGCTGCTACGCACCTGGGACAACTCGCGTGTCGCGCCGCAATTGTTCGTAGTGCGCGCGGCGACCGGTCCGTGGGCGGCATCGCTGGCTGATGGCAGCATTTTGCTAAGCCAAGCAGCGCTTGCCACCTGTGCGCAGTTCGGCGCGGCAAAAGCCGATCATTTGCTGGCTTTTGTATTAGCACATGAACTGGCACATCAACGCGCGGATGATTTATGGCATCGCAAATTCTTCCTGCTCGCGGGCACTCAGGCCCCCGCCGTGCAACGGCAATTGCGCCAGGGCCTGAGCGCCGATGTGGAATCGCTCGCCGATCTGGAACGCCGTGAAGCGCAGGCCGATCACGATGGCTTGGTCACCATGGCGACGGTCGGCTATGACCCGTTTCTAATTGTCGACAAGCGCGACTTCTTCAGCGCCTGGGTGGAGAGCATCTGGAATACGCGTTGCGGCGCCGATAGCCAAGTGGCTGATGCGTGCACCCAGGCACGCGCCCGCGCGTTGCGCGCGCAAACCCAACTGAGCACCATCGCCGCGCAAGCCACGCTGTTTGAACTTGGCGTGCAAAAATACATCGCAGGCCATTACGAAAGCGCACAGCGCTTTTTTGTCGCCTTCGGCCGCGACTATCCGAGCCGCGCGGTGCACACCGCGATTGCGCTCACCGATCTGGCACGGGCACTAGACATTAAAAACAAACTTATCGACGCCGGTG